>JBAWVS010000008.1 GCA_037147175.1 bacterium | reverse complement strand
GTCAGGATTCTTTATTTTTAATATTTTAAATTACTTTGCGTAACTCCTGTTAATAGAGAGGAATTAGAAATATTTTCAAAAAAAGGTAGGAAAACTATAAATACTCTTGTTAATAACTTGGCAAATGATGGACATAATGATGAATTTGTTCTTGATATAGGAGAAAAAGCTGGTCGTGTAGCTGCTAGTTTAAAACATTCTAAAAAGGCTCATAGTTCTTGCCTTTTAACTGGTTGTAATTTACCTTCTATTGATGAGTTTCCTGGTATGATTGGTGATAAAGTTAAACGTGGACTTGCAATTTTAAGAGAAAATCTGTAAATGCTAAAAATCATAAAATAAGATACTGGAAATAAAATTAGCAAATAAATTATAATTATTTATACAACATTTTGTAGAATAAAAGTTCTCGCCTTGTTAATACTGCATTTAGTAATGATATCTGCACTGAAGAATAATTATGGATTCATCCTCAATTTTATAAACTAATCTGTGTTCATAATTTATTCTTCTTGACCAGAACCCGTTAAGATTAAACTTAAGTGATTCAGGTTTACCTAAACCTTCAAACGGTGTTTTTTGAATATCTTTAATAAGCTCATTAATTTTTTTAAGAATTTTTAAGTCATTTTCTTTCCAGTATTCATATTGCTTTTGGGCTTTTTGAGTGAACTTAATCTTCATAATTTTCGAAAAGTTCCATTTCAACAACATCTCCCTTTTCAAATTCTTCGATAGATTCCATTAATTCTTTTGCGTTTTTTGGGCTTTTTAAGAGGTAAGCGGTTTCCTCTAATGCCTGATAATCTTCCAGTGAAAAAACAACAACAGATTCTTTGTCTTTTCTTGTTACTATAATTCCAAGATGATTATCGCAAATTTCTTTCATTTTTTTTGCTAAGTTTGCCCTAAAAGAAGTATATGAAATTGCTTCCATTGTTATTTTTCTCCTGTACTGTTTATTGTACCTGTACATATTATAGTACAGGTACTGTCTGTTTTCAAGCTACTAAAATTTATGCACTACTTTGCAGAATAAAAGTTCAAAATCCATCAATTCAACCCCGTTTTTTTTAATTACCTGCTGACTTAAACAGAAAAAATCCACATCAAAAGAACTAAAAAATATTGGATTTTGAATGAACTTCATGATACTTATTACTAAGCAGCTGCTAAAAAAGTTCTGCTTTAATCAATTCAGCCCTATTTTTTAATAAATCTAATTAATATGTATAATTAATAGTGAGGGGCGGCATTGCTACCCTTCACTTAAAACATCAAGAGGTTATAAAATGACTCAAACCCTTTCCGCAAAAGATTATATACAACTGGAAAACAAATATGGCGCTAAAACATACAGCCCTCTAGATATTATTATAGAAAGAGGCGAAGGGGTATGGGTTTACGATATTGACGGAAATAAATATCTTGACTGCCTTAGTGCTTTTTCCTGCCTAAATACAGGTCATTGCCACCCCAAAATACTTGACGCGATGATTAAACAGGCAGGTAAGTTAACTATAACTTCACGTGCTTTTAGAAATGCGGAATTATCGATGTTTCTTAAAGAATTAGCCGAGCTTACAGGAAAAGAAGCAATCCTTCCGATGAATACAGGCGCAGAAGCTGTAGAAACCGCTGTTAAACTCGCGAGAAGATGGGCATACCAAGTTAAAGGAACAGATAAATACAACGCTGAAATAATAGTTTGTGAAAATAATTTTCATGGAAGAACAACAACCATTACCAGTTTTTCCAGCGAACCTGCATATAAAGAAGGATTTGGACCGTTCACACAGGGCTTTAAAATAATCCCTTACGGGGATACAAATGCATTAAGAGAAGCAATCACCCCTAACACCTGCGCATTTCTTCTTGAGCCTGTTCAGGGCGAAGCAGGTATAATAATTCCGCCTGAAGGGTATCTTAAAGAAGCTGAAAAAATATGCAAAGAAAATAATGTTCTTCTTATGTTTGACGAAATCCAGACAGGTTTTGGAAGAACAGGCAAATTATTTGCCCACCAACATGAAAATGTAAATCCTGATGTGATTATCGTAGGCAAAGCTATTTCAGGAGGCTTTTATCCTGTATCAGCGGTACTTTCAGGGAATTCCATAATGGATGTACTTACTCCCGGCTCTCATGGAAGTACATTTGGCGGAAACCCTCTCGGCTGCGCTGTAGCAAGAGCAACTTTAAAAGTATTGAAGGAAGAAAATTTAATACAAAATTCTGCCGAACTCGGAAAATATTTCCTTGAAAAACTGAAAACTCTTAATAATCCGCACATAAAAGAAATAAGAGGAAAAGGTTTATTCATTGCTATTGAGCTTGATGAACCAGCAAGAGCTTATTGTGAAGAGTTGAAAAAAGAAGGCGTACTTTGCAAAGATACACATACTTACGTAATAAGAATTGCTCCGCCTCTAATAATCACTAAAGACCAATTAGACCTGGTTTTTGAAAAATTCCAAAAAATTCTTTCCTGAGTTTTTATATTATTTAATCGATTTCATGATTAGGCAAATATTTTGACCAATCATCTCCTAAGCTGCTAAAAAATTGGTGCGCTTCTACAACATCATCATAAGTTATAGGATCGTTGTTGACATTTACGGAGATTGGCATATCGCTATTTTCATGAGTATCTTCCGAAAAACCGATGCTGTTTTTATAACCTGCACGGTCAATTCCAAGAATAGCAAGTCCCAGATTTTTTCCGCATTTAACGCAGGCGATTCTTACAACAATACTGTTGGATTCCTGCCTGACCAGCTGAATAGCATCATTATTGAAAAATTCATTACAATTAGCGCATTTTACATGAGAAAAAAATTCATTTATATAATTAATGTATTCCATAATGAATCCTTTTGTTATGATTTGTACTTAATATTATGCCATTATTTAACATTTATTTGTATAAAAGTATTGCATCATAATTATTATTTTTAATATTAGTAATCCCAAAGATTTGCAAGTTTTTTATTTAATTCCAGAGCTGTCTTAGTTACTGCAAGACCACCTTCGCCTGTTTCTTTTATTAAAGGGGACATTAATTTTCCGACTTGAATCATTGCATCAACAACTTCATCAATCGGTACATAAGATTCTATACCGGAAAGTGCCATTTCCGAAGCGGTAACAGCATGAATACTCAAGAAAGCATTTCTTTTTATACAGGGAACTTCTACAAGTCCTGCGATAGGATCACAAGCCAGCCCCATTATGTTTTTAAGAGCAAGAGCTGCGGCATTTATCACTTGATTATTATTGCCACCCATCATATTTACTATAGCTGCAGCAGCCATAGCAGAAGCTACGCCTCCCTCAGCCTGACAACCAGCTACAGCTCCGGCAAGAGGCATTCTCTGGGCAATAATTTTTCCTATTCCGCCTGCTATAAACATCGAATCAATTTGCTTTTCAAGTTCTATATTCATTTCTTCCGAATAGGCTGCTATTATTGCAGGGACGACTCCGCATGATCCTGCTGTAGGACAGGCAACAACTCTGCCCATTCTCTGATTTTCTTCCATTGTTGCTATAGCATAGCTGATTATTTTCCCAAAAAGCTTATTGCATGGCAGTCTGCCTGATTGCTCATCATATCTTGTTAAAATTTTATGAGAATCCATTCCCGACATTCCGCTCTCAGAAAGCTGCGGAGATTTTAAACCCTGTTTTATGGCATCTTTCATATTTTCAAGATGGTTTGCCATAATTTTTCTGAGTTCAGAGATTTCTTTTTCGAGCATAAAAGACTCCAACTCTTGAAATACAAGAGATATTGATTTTTTATTTCTGGTTATATCAATTAATTCCTGAAAGTTTTCAATATTTTTCATTATTTTCCTTATTTTTCAAAATCTTGTTATTCTTTCACCTGCCTTGCAGATTCAGAATTATGGGCTGACCTGTTACTATTTTTCGATTACATTTATGCTTCTGACTATGTAAACACCTTCTATGTTTTCGATTTCTTTTATTGTTTCCTTTAAAGGCATTGAATCAAGACATATAGTCATTGCTGCTTCTTTTCCTTTTTCATTTCTTTCGCAGTGAAGCGTGGCAATATTAACATTTGCTTCTTGCAAAAACTCTGTGACTTTTGACAACATACCCGGTTTATCTTTATGGATTATAAATAAAGTCGGTAAATCTCCTCTAATATTTGCCTTAAATCCTTTTATATTATCAATTTCAACCTCCCCTGCACCGAGAGACTTGCCTGAAACGAACATATTGGTTTCGTTATAAAAAGTAAAATCCACAGAATTAGGGTGTCTGTCAGGATCATTTTTTGTTTCAAATTCAATGAGAATTGATTCTTCTTTGGCAAATTCATAGGAATTCTTTATTTTAGGATCATCCACTTTGAACCCCAAAATTCCTGCAATTAAGGCTTTGTCAGTTCCATGACCTTTTCCTGTTTTTGCAAAAGAATTATACAAAGTAAATTTAACCCATCCGGGCTTTTTACCGTAAATATTTCTGGCAAGAAGCGCCAACCTAATCGCTCCTGCGGTGTGAGAACTCGAAGGACCAATCATTGTGGGACCGATTATGTCTAAAATAGATATATATTTCATAATTTTATTTTATACTCTGCGTTTTATAAATGACGTTTTCAAGTTCTTTAAGTTCCTGCATCATACCGGCAAACTGCTCTAGCGTTAAGCTCTGCGCTCCGTCCGAGTAAGCATTATCAGGATCATGATGGACTTCTATCATCAAACCGTTTGTGCCTATAACAAGAGCGGCTTTTGAAGCGGGGGAAATCAAATATCTTCTGCCTGTTCCATGACTCGGATCAATTATTACTGGGAGATGCGAATATTTTTTGATAACCGGAACTGCTAAAAGATCAAGAGTATTTCTTGTAAAATGCGTATCCACACCCATTATACCTCTTTCACAAAGAATGACGTCAGGGTTTCCGTGGTACATTATATGCTCAGCTGCGAGTAAAAACTCTCTTACTGTTGCAGAAGAGCCTCTTTTAAGAATTACCGGCTTTGTTATCTTTCCTACAGCTTTTAAAAGCTTAAAGTTTTGCATATTTCTTGCGCCAATTTGAACAATATCGGCATAATCTGCAACTAATTCCACATCCTGACTGTCCATAACTTCTGTTGCGACAAGTAAACCTGTTTTTTCTCTGGCTTCTGCAAGGTATTTAAGACCCAATTCTTCCAGACCCTGAAAATCATAAGGACTTGTTCTGGGTTTAAAAGCTCCGCCTCTTAACACTTTTGCTCCGGCTGCTTTTACAGAATGAGCTGTTTTCAGAAGCCCTTCTTTGTTGTCTTCCACGCTGCACGGACCAGCCATAATAACAGGGGGATTATTTCCGCCTATTCTTACCCCAAACCCTAAATCGATTACAGTATCTGCCCTCTGGCTTTCTCTGCTGGCAAGTTTAAACGGCTCTTGAATAAGTTTAACTTCTCTTACTGATTCCATAGATGCTATAGTAGCAGGATCTATAAGCCTTTTATCTCCTATAGCGGCAACAACTGTCATTACTTCGCCTCTATTCAAGATTATTTTAAAATCAAGGCTTTCCATTTTCTTTACTACGCGCTGTATATCTTCTTCTGTAGCTATCGGCTCCATTACGATTATCATCTTTATATTCCTTCATAAATTTATTTATGTGCTAAATTTTAGCATAAAATCTCAAAGTTTATTAATATTATCATACGGAAAAACAAGTTAAGCATGACAATACAGGCGTAAAATCGTACAATATTTTAAGTTAAAAGAAGAAAAAACCATGCGTTATTTAAAATATATTTACGGAATTCAACTACTTATCGGCTCAATCTGGTGTTTTTATTATTCAATTTATTGGGCAGGTTTTTTGCTGTTAATTTTGGTTTTAATCCTGCTTATTCCGTTAATCTACAAACTTCTTAAAAACAAACTCGGCGGATTTAAATCGGGTTGTCTTATTTTTACAACGCTTTCTGTAGGAATAAGCTGGTTTTGTATTTCATATTTATGCTTGTTATTAGCCCCTGTAGATAATACTATTAACCCTAAAAAAGAAGATAATATTTCTTTTTATGTTATTGAACAAAGTTTGATTGAAAAAACCAGGCCCTGTTTTGATGCTTATGACAAGGCTTTTTCTAAGACAATCAAGTATAAAGAAGATCAATGCAAACTTATTTATGATGCTCAACAGGCTTGCAATTCTGCCCAGAAAGATATTGACAATATTAAAATTACAAATACAAACAATACTGAAATAATTGACCTGCTTATAGATGCAAAGTCAGATGCAACAAACAGTCTTCAGGGATGGAAAAGTTTTTTCGGCGCTTATTCTTCTCAATGTACTTCCGGCAGTACCTCTATGAATCCTACAGAGATTAAACTTCAACTAATTTCCGCAATAAAAAACATGTATCTGATGAATATGAAAATTAAAAAAGCAAAATCAATGAGTTGAGTATAAAAAAGCCTCATGGTATAAATATGCTAAGTAAAAAGCTATGAGGTAAATCAAAAATGAAAAAATACATTTCTGCTCTTGAAAAAGTAAGAAGCGAGTATAAACCGAAACTTCCTGCATCTTTAAAACAGGGAATTAACAGCCTGAGTCGTCAAAATGGTGCTCTAACTACAGCGGAAGCTGATATGGAAGACATTAAGGAGATTTTTCCCAACCTTTACGGCAATCCTGTCGTAACTTTTAAAGCAGGTCAGAGTAACTTAGAGAATAAAACAATTAATGCGGGAGTAATTTTATCGGGAGGTCAGGCACCTGGCGGTCATAATGTTATCGCAGGGCTTTTTGATGCGCTTAAAGAATCTGATTCAAGCAATAAACTTTACGGATTTTTAGGCGGTCCTTCAGGAATTATGGAAGGGAAATACATAGAATTCACTTTTGATTATATTGATGAATACAGAAATACCGGTGGTTTTGATATTATCGGCTCAGGAAGAACCAAGTTGGAAAGCGAAGAACATTTCATGAAGACATGGGAAACCTGCAAAAAACTGGGCATTTCGGCTGTTGTAGTAATAGGAGGCGATGACTCAAATACAAACGCAGCAATGCTTGGCGAATTTTTCAAAAAGCAAAATGCAGGCATTCAAGTAATCGGTGTCCCTAAAACCATTGACGGCGACCTTAAAAACGAAGCTATCGAAACATCTTTCGGTTTTGATACAGCAACAAAAGTTTATTCCGAATTAATTGGAAACATCCAACGAGATGCTAATTCCGCTAAAAAATACTGGCATTTTATTAAATTAATGGGCAGAAGCGCTTCTCATATAGCTCTTGAATGCGCTCTCAAAACCCAGCCGAACATTACTATAATTTCTGAAGAAATTGAACAAAATAAAACTTCTTTAAGCGAAATTGTTGATGATATCTGTGATATTGTTGCAAAAAGAGCAGAAAACGGCATGAACTTTGGCGTTACGCTTATCCCTGAAGGCTTAATTGAATTTGTACCCGAAATGAAATCATTAATTTCCAACCTCAATGATGCCCTTGCTCATATTGAAAAAGATGAAGTTTATACAACGCTTAACGGGTGGGATCAAAAAATAGCATTTGTAAAAGGAAGGCTGGAAGAAGAAAACAGCGAAGTTTTCTCTACTCTTCCGACAGATATACAGATTCAGCTTTTACTTGACAGAGATCCTCACGGTAACGTTCAGGTTTCAAGAATTGAGACTGAAAAACTTTTAATAGAAATGGTTGAAATAAAACTGGCTAAAATGAAAAAAGCCGGAACTTATAAAGGAAAATTCTCAACACAGGCTCATTTCTTCGGTTATGAAGGAAGATGCGCAGCCCCTTCCAATTTTGATGCTGATTATTGTTATTCACTCGGATACAACGCTTTTGCTCTTGTTAAATTTGATTTAAGCGGATATATCTCGTCAGTGAAAAATCTTACGGCTCCTGCCGAACAATGGATTGCAGGCGGTATCCCTTTAACTTCCATGATGAATATGGAAAAACGTCATGGCAAATTCAAGCCGGTAATTAAAAAAGCGCTTGTTGAATTAAACGGAATACCGTTTAAAAAACTTCAGACAAACAGGCAAGCATGGGCGATTGAAGATTGTTATTTATACCCGGGACCTGTCCAATACTTTGGACCTAGCGAGGTTGCCGATATTACAACAGAAACTATTCAGCTTGAACAATCAAAAATCAAAAGCAACGTCTAAAATATCATAAGAAAAACTTAGTTAATATCGTTGGATTATTAAAAAATAATCCAACGATATTTTTATGTCTTTTAAATCTCATTTATTTTCAGGGTGTTTATTATTTTTGCAGCTAATTTTAAGTTTCATTAATAAAGAGTTTTGTCCAAGTCTGACTTATATTGGCAACTTTCTAAATAACATAAAAAATAATAGAAAAAATATATTGCAATATAATAGTTAATAAAGTATAAATAATAACTAAGATTCTATGTAGTATAATGTCTATGTAGCTAATTTAATGTTAATAACATGTAGGTCCCAACAAGATAAAGGTTTTTTATGCGATTAAAAGGAGCAAATAGTTGGCAAAAAAGAGTTCCGATGAGATTAAGCTCTCATCTCAAGTTCATAAAGGACACTTAGCGTCTCAAATTAACACTGAATTTAAACAGCAGGACGCTGAATTTATAAATAGCATTACTTTGGCTGAAAAAGCCAGAGCTCGAGATTTGAAAAGCATTGAAACTCCTATTTTGGATGCATTAGAAAACGTAATCAAAAATCCGACTATTCCTTTGCATATTCCTGGACACGCCAGAGGTGAAGGCGTTTTCCCGAAATTTAAAGATCTTTTGGGTCAAAAAATAATAGATTTGGATACAACCGATGAATTTAACGGTTTAGGCAAATTACATCCTGCTGAAGGCCCTATTGCAAAAGCTCAAATACTTACAGCAGAAGCTTTTGGATCAGAAAGAGCATTTTTTCTTATAAACGGTTCCACTATTGGAAATATTGCACTTGCTCTTACGGTAGCTAAAGAAAATAAAAAGATTATTATAGGCAGAAACTGTCATAGATCAGTTATAAGCGGTTTAACTCTGGCAGGTGCAGATCCGGTTTGGGCAATCCCTGATAAACTCGAAAATTGGGGTATCTGGGGAGCAGTAACTGCTGAAAACATTGACTCTTTGCTTGACAAAAACCCTGACGCAGGTGTTGTATGGATTAATAATCCGACTTACGAAGGCATTGTAAGCGATGTTGAGTCTATTTCTAAAGTTTGTAAACAAAGAAACGTAATGCTTCTTGTCGATGAAGCTCACGGTTGTCTTTGGAAATTCAACGATAAATTCCCGAAACCTGCTCTTGAATGCGGAGCTGATGCTGTTGTCCATTCTTTGCATAAAACAGGCGGAAGTTTTTCCCAAAGTTCAATCCTTCATATTGGCAAAAACAGCAAAATAAATATTGAAGAAATTGAAGCAAATCTTAGCATGCTTCAATCCACAAGTCCTTCTTATATGCTTTTAGCAAGTCTTGATGCTGCAAGAGCTTTTTTGTCTTCTAAATACGGACAGGAAAAAATCGATAAAGCCGTTAAAAATGCTGAAGAAGCAAGAAAAATACTTACTTGCATACCGGGAGTAAAATGTCTTTCGTCAGAAGATGCTTACCAAGTAGATCCGACAAAAATTTACATCAAGATTGACGGATTAAGCGGAAAAAGGCTGGAAAGTCTTCTTGAAATGGACTACAACATAACTATAGAAGCTGCCACAGATGAAGGAATTCTGGCTCTTTCAAACATCGGAAACACGTCAGAAGAGCTGTATTCATTCTGTGACGCCATTAAAAAGATTGTAAAAATAAATTATTCGGATATAACTTATCTTGAGCATATAAAATATATGCCGCTTAATGTCCCTGAAATTGTCTGCACTCCAAGAAAAGCTTATATCAGCCCGAAAGAAAAGATTTTGCCGGAAGAAAGCATTGGCAGAGTTTCTGCGGAAGTTATAGCTATTTGTCCTCCCGGAATACCTGTTCTTGTCCCCGGAGAAAGAATTACCGAAGAGCATCTGCCATTTCTTGCAAAAACTCGTTCAATTCAGGTAATGAAAGAAGTTTAACATCCCACTATGCTAACATGGTTAATAAAGCTGAAAGTATTGATTTGTTGTGTTTTCGGCAATATTAGGATTTCAAAAAACACTTTTAAAATTCAATAACGCTAATTCCTGCGATAAAGCCTGTAGTCCAACACCCCTGAAGATTAAATCCTCCCGTAAGCCCGTCTATGTCCATAACTTCTCCGCAGAAATAAAGACCTTTAATAAATTTTGATTCCATAGTCTTAGGATTAATTTCTTTAAGACAAACTCCTCCAGCTGTAACTATTTCGCCCTCAGGCTCGGTAGATATTACGGTTAATTCTGTTTCTGTGAGAATTTTAAGGATTTTTTTCCTGTCTTCTTTTGTAATTTGACTGCCTTTTTTATTTTTATCAAGGTTTGATTCTTCCAAAAGCGCATCTATCAATGACTTCGGAAGATATTTTTTTAACAGGTTATCTAAACTTTTATGGGGATTTGAGTTGAGTTCCGATAAAAGCTCTTTTTCAAGATTGTCTTTGACCAAATCAGGTAAAAAGTTTATTTTTATCAATAACGGATTAATTTTTGAATAATCAAAATAGGCACAATACGCCGAAGTTTTAAAAATCAACGGACCGGAAATGCCTTTATGCGTAAAGACAAAATCACCTTTAAATTTTGTAACCTGTTTATTATTGAAAAAAGAGGAAATTTCAGCATTTTTGACAGAAACTCCTGCCAGTTTCTGCACAAAATTTTCTTTTGTTCGCAAGGCTGTAAGCGATGGTCTTAGCTCAGTTATACTGTGTCCAAGGCTTTTAGCCAAATTATAACCGCTGTTTTGGAAGTCTTTAGAACTTCCACCTGTTGCGATTATTACACTGTCATATTCTTTAGTAAAATTTTCCATCTGAACAATAAATTTATTTTCTTTTTTTATTATTTTTTTTGTCGATGTTTGGGAAAAGATATTTATTGAAAGATTTTCGGCTTTTTCTATAAACATATCTCTTACAGTAGAAGCCTTATCACTCCTCGGGAAAATTCTTTTGTCTTCCTGAACATAAGTTTCCACACCATGCCTGTTAAGCCAGTCAAGCGTGTCTTTTACTCCGAACCTACTAAAGGCTGAATATAAAAATTTTTCTCCTCTCGGATAATTTGAAGCAAGTTCTTTATAGTCATAGATTTCATTAGAAAGATTGCATCTTCCGTTTCCTGTACAGAGAATTGTTTTTAAGGGAATAATTTTTTCAAAAACATCAATATGCAGATCATTCGAAGAATTTTCAAATGCTGTTAGCGCAGCCATAAAACCGGCCGGACCACCGCCAATTATTGCAACATTCTTAGTCATAAGATTTAATAGCCTGTATTTCCAACAGATTTTTGTGCAGGTAAAGGGGTCTCATCTGATTTTTTTATTCTGACCTGAGTAATCGGAACAGGCGCAGGGGTAAAATTCTTTATAGAATTATTATTTCTTGGAACCGGTGCGGATTCTTCCTGATCTGAATTGTCAGGAGACTCATTATTCAGATTTGTCTTTTTAACCTTTGTATCTTCAAAATCCAAATTATCAACGTTTACGTTTGATTTCTCAAATTTTACTTTACTGTCTGAAGGGGCATTTTGAAGGTCCTGCGTTCCCTCTGTATTATCAGTAGTCTCTTTTACAACTTCACCTGTGGTATTGTCCTTAATTTTATCAACAAGTATCTCAGGATACATGAAATCTATAACAGGTTTATCTTTTGTCGCTGCTTTCATATAATTACGCCAAATAATCGCAGGAACTGTACCACCTGTAAGATTGCGGTTTGTTGTGTTGTTATCGTTACCAACCCATACCCCCGTAACTATATCAGGAGTAAATCCCATAAACCATGCATCCCTGTAGCTATCAGTAGTTCCTGTTTTTCCTGCTGACGGCCTGCCTATTGCAGAAGCCTTCCCTGTTCCTTGTTTAACAACTTGTTTAAGCATTTCAACCATATAAGCAACTGTTTTTACATCAATAATTCTTCTGTAATTATTATTTGACTGGTATATGATGTTTCCTGTGTTTGTTTCAACCCTTTCAACAGCATAAGGGTCAACCTTTACACCGCCATTGGCAAATACCCCATAAGCGGTAGCCATATCTATAAGTTTAACAGCACTTGAACCTAGTGCAATAGTTGGATCATGAGCTATTGGAGTCGTTATACCAAGTCTGTTTGCCATTCTTATAACATCTTCTACACCAACATCCTGAATTAATCTGACGGCAACCGCATTTGAAGAATAAGCAAGCGCTTTGTACAAAGGTATTTCTCCTCTGTATTTTTTGCCGTAGTTTTGAGGAGACCAATTCCCTATGGTTATAGGTTTATCAGGGTACTTCACAAATGGAGTTAATCCTTTTTCCATTGCTGTTGCATAAACAAACGGTTTAAAAGATGATCCGGGTTGTCTTATTGCTTGAGAAACCCTGTCAAATTGACTCTCTGAATAATCCTTTCCGCCTACATACGCTAAAATTTGTCCTGAGCTTGTATCATAAGAAATTAAAGCTGCCTGATTGTAAGGTTTGTTTAATCCCCATTCTTTCATGCCGTTAACCAGACTTTTTTCAGCTTCTTTTTGCATGTCATAGTTTAAGGTTGTATAAATTTTATAACCGCCCTGAATTACTTCATCTTCTGTTAACCCTGCTTTTTCTTTTAATTCTCTCATTACAAAATCATTAAAATAAGGCGCTTTTTTGAGAGCTGTCCGACGAACTTCTTCACTAAGAATTATTTGTACGTTATTAGCTTCTCCTGCTTGTTCTGCCGTTATAAAACCTTCTTCTGTCATTCTTTTTAACACTTTTGCTCTTCTTTTCAAAGCAAGTCTCATGCTCTGATAAGGAGAGTATACTGACGGTGCCTGAGGAAGCCCTGCGATTAAAGCACATTCTGCGAGATTAAGATCTTCAACTTTTTTATTAAAATAAACTTCTGCTGCTGCCTCAACGCCATAAGCACCTTCACCGAGATAAACATTGTTTAAATACATTTCAAGTATCTGGTTTTTCGGAATACTTTTTTCTAACCTGTAAGCAATAATTAATTCTTTAAATTTTCTGTCAAAAGTTTTTTCCTGATTAAGAAAAAGTATTCTTGCAAGCTGCTGAGTTATTGTACTTGCGCCTGAAACCACATGCCCTGCCACAATATTTGACACTGTTGATCTTACAAGCGCTAAAGGATCAAAACCTTTGTGGTAATAAAAGTTTTTGTCCTCAACAGCCACTATTGCTTTTTTTAAATTATCAGGCATTTGATTTATTGAAACTTTTTCGGATTTGAAAGAGCCAAAAGTTTTAAGTACAACATTATCAGCGGAAACTACCTGAGAAGTTAAAGTTGGTTCATATTCCGAAAGTTGGGCAATAGAGGGCAAACTGTTAAAATAAAGCATGAGTGCCATACCTGCAGCCAGCACCGAAGCAAAAAATATTACGAAAAAATATTTAAAACCTTCTGACTGCTTTTGTTTTTTATATTTTTTTCTTTTATATGAAAAATATGGATCTGACATTATAAATACTTTCTTTTTTTATTAAAACTCAGATGTATAAAAAATACTTATTCTTTAATATCACCTTATTTTAATTATATTACCTAAAAAGAAAAAGAAGCAAAAATTTAACATAAAAGTACGACTACTTTATATAGAAATCATTAATACAAAATACTCCATTATAATGATTCAATTTACCCTACAATCAACTATAGTAATTCTATATTTTTATTAAAGAAAAACTGTATCTAGGGGCAATAAACAGCATATTAGTGGGGAGAGAGAACTTTGGCAGTACAAAGAAATAAAAAGTCCGCTGTGGATTTAACGGTTATTAGCGGAAATACGGTAAAAAAAACAAAGTCCTACAACGACATTGATTTGAACAATTGGAGGGCTTATGACCATGTGGACACAGGTACGCTGTGGATGTTCCCTTCAAGAGCAAAGGGAAACGGTCATAAATTCAACTACCATGGAAATTATATTCCTCAAATTGCCGAACAGCTTTACAGCAGATATACAAAGCCTGATGACGTAGTTTTAGACTTATTTTTGGGTTCAGGCACTTCCGCAATAGAAGCTATAAACATGGGAAGAAAATGTATCGGCGTAGAACTAAAACCTGAGCTTGCCACACAGGTTGAAGAAGTCATTAAAAGTCTTGGCGGTAAAAACCTCGTAGATGTTATAAGTGCTGATAGTACTTCTTTAGAAGCCAGACAAGGAATTGATAAATCTCTTCAATCTTTCGGAAAGGAAAAAGCGCAATTTTTAGTGCTTCATCCTCCGTACGCAGATATTATCAAGTTTAGCGATAAAACAGAAGACCTTTCAAATTGTGAAACCACGGAAGAATTTCTGGAAATGTTCAAAGGTGTTGCAAAAAATGGTTTTGATTGCCTTGAAAGCGGAAGATACGCAGCTTTAATCATAGGTGATAAGTACTCAAAAGGTGAATTAATTCCGTTAGGTTTCCTTTGTATGCAAAAAATGAACGAACTCGGCTTTAAAACAAAGTCAGTTATAGTCAAAAATATAGAAGGAAACGAAATAGGAAAAGGACGCACAGGTAATCTATGGCGTTATAGAGCACTTGCAGGCGGTTTTAACATCTTTAAACATGAATATATTATGATTTTTCAGAAAAAATAAAGTATTTTTTTACATAAAAAAGAGAACCGGAAAATTTTCCGGTTCTCTTTTTTTTATGAATTAATATTATTTATTTAGAATTGGCGTAATCTGTAAAGCCTTGAGCAAAGCCTTTAAGCCCGTCAGCACATACTTTGAAAAACTCACCGAAGTTGCCTAACGCTGCTCCTGTGCCACCAGCTCCTGCTTTAACAGCTTTTGTTGTCCCTTCCACTGCTGCATCTTTAACAGCTACAACTTCTCTTGCTGCTGAATTATAAGTATCGCTGGCATCTTTTGCTAATTGCTCTCTTTGTTTTTCTCCTCTTTCGACTGCTTCTTTTCTAAGCTGACTCTCTTTATTTGTTAAAGATTTTAGCATTCCTGCAGGTGTTTGAGCTTCTAATTCTTTAATTTGCTGTCTCATTGCTTTAAGTTCAGCTGCAACGTCTGATGAACCTTTCTGATCTGAACCTTTCTGATCTGAAACTTTTGAGGCTGTGAAACTATTTCCTTTTCTTTGTTTATACAATTCAACCAGCCCTTTTGATCCCCATAACGGAATATCGGCATTAACTCCAAATTCTTTTGAAAGCTCTTGTTTGTGAGACAAAACGTAATGTCCTAAGGTTGGGCAGTTTTTTACATCGTTAACCATAATCCTTTTTCTCCTCTTTCTTTCTCTTTCTACTTACCTAAAACGAATAATCTTTCCGTATTAATATAAAAACAATTACATTAAAATAATTGCCAAAAAAATTGTAAACTTTTGTTAATTATAATTACTAAATCGCCAAAATCGTCATTGCAAGCATAACGAAGCAATCTAAAAAAATAAAATGTATTGCCTCATCGAGTCTAAAGCCTCTCCTCTCAATGACGCATAAATTTCATAACAATATAGCAATTTTATTTATTAAGTTGTTTTTATATTAATAAAGGAATACTTATTAAGGATTAAACGGAAATACAGGGGCAAAGAGGTAATTGTATGGGATTAGGATTAATTTCTTTTACAAATAGCGATTCAAGTGCAGTTATTAGAAAATCTCCGCCAGAAGCATTTGATAAACTCGATACAGCTTCAATTTACGACATTAATAACCTGAAAAATGACACGGCTAAAATTAAAACTTTTAATCAACAGCATCCAAACGGTAATTATATTATTCTTGACAAGAAAACCAGTACTGCAACTATTTTCACTCCGCAAGGGCAAAAAGTGCAAAGCTTTGAAGTCGGAACAGGTGAAGAAAAAGGAGACAATTTATCTGACGGGTTTGGAATGTCAGGAAAAGTTCACAAAACCACTCCTCCCGGAGAATATACCTTTTTAAAAGAAAATAATGCCGATGATGAACCGGAATATAATAATAATATATTTTATCTCGGTACTAACGGCAATCTTTCAAATAAACAAGATTCTCAATTAGCAATTCACCAGATACCTACAGATTTAATAAAAGAAAGAGTTCATAAATTCAACGATGGTAATCTTGCTAACAACAGAATGTCTTTGGGTTGCATAAACTTGCTTCAAAAATCTTTTGAAAAACTTGTAACTCTTGTAAAAGGTCAAGGAACAAAACTTTATATTCTTCCTGAAGAAAAAGATAATTCTTTGAACTTAACTCAAGACAGCAATGGTGAATTCAGTTTTGAACAGACAAAATATCACCAAATAGATTAGGTGCGAAAAATTTTTATTTGTTTTTTTTATTATAAATTTATCTACCAGACCTCTCAAATATTTTAAAAACTGAAAGTTGAAATTATTCAACTTTCAGTTAATGTTTTTGGGCTTAAACAGTGATTAAATATAAACTAAAAATAGTATTATTTGAGGTAAGAGAAGATGAATAAAGAAAACTTTATAAAAAAAGTTATGCAGTTTGCAAATATTGAAAATAAAGAAATAGCAGAAAGAGGAGTGCAGATAGTTTTAAGTCTCCTCAGTTATCGACTTACGGAAAACGAACAAGAAGATGTGGCAGCACAACTTCCGACTGATCTGAAAAGGATGTGGAATAATCGTGTATGGGCAGTAAATTATTTCAGGCTTTCAGGGAAACGTCTTAAATACAGGCACAAAATAGAACTTATGAGTCTTGTTGATAACGAAATTAAAAGAGAAAAACTTCCTTTGCACGCAGAAATGATTACAAAAGCCGTTTTTCATGCGCTTAAAGAAAATATAAGCTCGGGTGAGAGCGAAGAGATTGCTCATATGCTCCCTAAAGACGTTCGAGATTTTTATAAAGCAGCGTAAAAAATAATTTTAAAAAATATCAGAAAAAAACGGTTGACCTTGAAATCAACCGTTTTTTTGTAATATTGAATTATTTAAGCTAGCGGAGGTAAACCCTGAAGCGGATTATTTATATCAAATGAAGCCATTCCGTTAGGATTTGTTACTGAACCAAATTGTCTTGGAGCTTGTTGCGCAGCATACGCAGGAGCGGGAGAATGAGCAGCTGCTGCCGGTTGTTCATTTCTGTTACTTCCGAACAGGCCACCGCCTATTTTATCGCCAATCCAGTTTCCTGCAATGCCACCAACTGCGCCAAGTGCTAAAGCTGTTAAACTTACTGGATTTGCCGCTAATGCAGCAAGAGCAATTGCTCCTACAGTTGTGCCTGCCACTGCTACGCCTGACTTCATAATTTGGGCAGCACCCCTGCCTTCTTTAAAGCCATCAAAAATTGCAGGAATTTCGCACAATGTGCTGATTACGACACCTACTAAAGGAAACCCTTTAGCAACAGAACCTATTTTACCCAGAAACTTTGTAGCGCCGCTTGCAAAACTTGCTCTGGCACTTCCTTCTGCTGCACCTTCAGCTACTTTGGCAATTCCTTTTTCTGCAGCTCCGGCAAACTTTGTATAAATACCGGTATCGCTGATAGGAGTTTTGCCCCAGTTTATAAAGTTGGTTGCAGGAGTTTTCACAGATTCAGGCAGTTTGTTAAAAAGGCTTGAACATCCGGATTTAAATCCTGTTGAAATTTTTGAGAACCAAGAAGCCTCTGCGGCTGCCGGAGCTGAATATGATAAATACGCTGTAGGCGCTTTAGAACCAATGACTCCCGGATGACTGTCTGCATAACCTTGTGCGTAGGTTTCAGCAAAATTTTGTCTTGTTTTAATAGATGCTGCAGGTAATAATCTGTTTGCATCTCTTATTGGTCTCGGTAAAAGCGCTGGTAATATTATTGTCATCTGACTTTCCTCCCGTTTCTTTAAAAAAATCCCAAATCGACATTTAATTTAATTTCCCTAAAAGATTAAATGATTTTTTATTGCCACCACAAACCAAACTGAAGAATTTCATAATTTTACGAAATCTTTTAACAGTTCAGGCTTGAAATGCCCGTAATAACAAGCTAATTAAAATAATCAGGCTCGTAATTACTCAATTTTAAAACTTAATTCTCCTTTCGAACTTTTCCCTATAAAATCCTTCCCAATGAATTAAAATGTTCCTTATTAATATAAACAAAATTGCAAAGCAGAAATTGCGCCATTTCTTGAATTTTATATAAAATTGCAACACTTTGTTACAATAAAAAATTTATAATTTATTATTAGTAAAGTAATAAAGTTAATTATTATAAAGCTCTTATTTCTGGTAAAATAAACAAATATAATAAATATACATAGAGAGAAAGAGAATAATTTATGGGATTATCAAAGGTTGTTAACAAAGAAACAGTCAAATTTCCTTTTATAGACAAACCTGTAGAAATTTTTAAGCTTGAAAACGGGCACACAATAGTAATTGCAAATAAGCAGGGTGACCTTGCTAATATAAGTACCTGGGTTAAAACAGGTTCACTAAACGAAGATGACAGTATTACAGGAATCTCTCATTTTCTTGAACATCTGATGTTCAAAGGCACACCTTCTCATCCGGCAGGAGATTTTGACAGAATCCTTGAAGCAAAAGGCGCGATAGTAAACGCAGCTACTTGGAAAGATTATACATTTTACTATGTAACTCTTCCAAAAGGTGAAGATAGCGTTTATTTAAAAGAAGCCATTGAACTTCATGCTGATATGCTTATTAATTCCATAATTCCTGAAGAAGAAATTGGTCCTGCCTTTGACCCTAAGTCTTCAGATGTGAAAGAAAAGCGTGAAAGATATGTCGTCATTGAAGAAATTCGAATGAGGGACGATAATCACTGGACAACTACTTATGATGCAATGAATGAACTTATGTATCAGGTGCATCCATACAAAAGAGATGTAATTGGGACGGCAGAAGTCATCGCTTCTGTGCCGCGCGATACTATCATGAATTATTACAAAAAATGGTACACTCCTGATAATATGATAACCATTGCTGTTGGAGATTTGGATCCAGAAGAAATACTTGATTTGATAAGAAAAAACTTCGCCTTTGGAGAAATAAAATCAGCAGAAAAACCTGAATATGCGCAGGAAATTGAGCAAACAAAATCAAAACTTATAGAAAATCAAAAAAAAGATATAAATACAGGGTTTCTTTTAATGGGTTTCCACGGACCAAAACCGGTTAATCTGGCTGAAAATATTTCCGCAGATATATTAAGTATTGTTCTCGGTGAAGGAAAAAGCTCAAGACTATACCAAAACCTCATTGAAAAACAAAAAGATCAGATTTTTAATGTCGTAAGTGCAACGCAATATGAATTTAAAGAAGGAAATGTTTTTCTTCTTCAGGCAAATTTTATGCCGGATAAAAAAGATAAAGCGCTCGAACTTTTAAAAGCCGAATTGAGAAAAATTATTGATCAGCCGATTTCCGAAAAAGAATTTGAGAAGGCGAAAAAGAAACTTAAAGTGGGTTTTGCAGAAGAAGCAGAAACAGTTTCAGAAATTGGAGAAGCTATAGGGCACTGTTTAACGGTATGCCAAGATATTTCATGCCATGTTGATTACTTAAAAACTCTTGATACATTGAATACGGAGTTTGTTCAAAAAACAGCGAAAAAATATCTGAGTCCAAATAAATCCACGATTTCCATACTAGTACCGGGAGAATAATAATGACCGCTTTTAATATAGACAAATTATCAAACGAAATAAAAGTAATAACCAGAAAAAATTCTAATACTCCGCGAATTTCACTTAATTTATTTATGACTTCCGGTACAAAATATGAAGATTTTGCGGGAACAGCAAATCTTACCAGTAGACTTCTTCTTCAGGGAACAGATACAAAAAGTGCCGAAGATCTAGCCAATGAGCTTGACTCAAATGCTATAGAAATTAGTATAGAGGCGAAACAGGATTATTTAAGGGCAAAAGCTCTTTTCTTGAACGAAGATTTTGATGAAGTGCTTGATATTTTTGAAGATATTCTCAAATATTCAACATTTGCAAATCTTGATAAAGAGGCCCAAAAGCTTGAAGGAGAAATAAAGCTTGATCTTGATTCTCCAAAAACACAGGCAATTGATAATCTCATTAAAAATATTTATCCTGAACATCCTTATGGATACAGCCATACAAAAATTCTTGAGGATCTAAATAAGATAAATATCGATTCAATAAAAGAATTTTATATTAAAAATTCTTTTAATCCTTCTCAAATAGTTATTTCTGTTGTTGGAGACGTAGAACATGAAGGGATAATTAAAGCTTTAGGCAATAAATTTGGAAATATTAAAAATAATCCTGCTTTGAACAGCGAGCAGTCAGCTAATAATAAGAATATAAGCGAAATAAAAGAAAATAAAACGGTAACGATAATAAAAGAAGATGCTGCACAGGCTCAAATCATTCAAGGGTGGCTTGCTCCGAGTATAACAGAAGAAGATTATCCTGTAATGGTTCTTTTGAATACAATTTTAGGTGCAAGTGGATTAAGTTCAAGGCTTTTTGTTGAACTTAGAGACAAAAAAGGGCTTGCTTATACAGTAAGAAGCAGTTATGAACCTATGAAGGAATCAGGACTTTTTACAATTTACATTGGAACTGCCCCTAAAAATATAAAAGTCTGCCTTGAAGGATTTGAAATAGAAGTAAAAAAACTTAAAGATGAACTTGTTTCAGAAAAAGAACTTGCTGATGCAAAAAATAATTACCTCGGAAAACGTGCGTTTTTCCATGAAACAAATTCACAGCAATCTTATTATCTTGGATTTTATGAAGCAATGGGACTTGGCTCTGAGTTTGATGATGCAATAGCAGAAAAAGTTAAAAAAATAACATCACAGCAAATTCAGGAAGCAGCTAATAAGTATTTTTCAAAAAATTCGGTGATTTCTATTCTGGCACCGCAAAAATATCTGAATTATTAAGAATTTGTCTTGTTAAAAATAAAACCTACTTGTTAAACAAGTAGGTTTTATTTTTAATCGCAATACTAATATCAGTCTTTATAACAAGACCCGATTAATTTATTTTGTGTATTTATCCATATTTTCTCTAAGGATTTCTGTATCAGAGGATAATTCGTTGCATTTTGCAGTAATTTCTTCGATAGTTGCGGCCATTTGTTCAATATTTGAGCTTGAAGATGTCATTTTTGCCTCAAGTTCATCTGCAACTCGAGTTATTTTTTCAATATTTTTTACAATATCAGCTTCACTGCTTTTTGTTGAAGTTGCAACTGTTTTGGATTTGTCAGCAAGCTTTCTGACTTCTTCAGCAACAATAGCAAAACCTTTTCCATGTTCACCGGCTCTGGCAGCTTCTATAGCCGCATTAAGCGAAAGTAAATTGGTTTTTTCCGCCACATCAACAATTTCTTTGGAAGCATGTGAGAATTCTCCAATCTTTTCATCAACGCCACTTATGCTTATTCTTAGCGATTCAGCAACTTTAAGTATTGTATTTACTTCTGTATTAATGCTTTCTACCAGTTTTGCATTTTCTTCACTGCCTGCTGTAATTTCCAGAATGGATTCAGTGATATTACCGATTCTTTGTCTTAGAAAGGACATTGTTTCTAATTTGTCTTTTTCTGTTTCTTGAACTTTATTTTGAACCTGCAAAATTTCTTCCATACTTTCATCTTGTTTTCTTAGCAATTCAAGATTGAATTCATGGTTATAATACATGCAATTTTCTTTGTGATTAGATGCATTATGTACTGATTTTGCCATATTATTGCAGCTACCGTAACCGCAGGCAGAACAATTTACATTTCTGGAATCTTTTGTTTTTTTAAGCAGCTGATTAAATATAATATCCAAATCTTTTTCTGTAGGCTCTTTGATTTTTGTCATCCCTGACTTATCAGTATATTTTCTGACAAAATCGCCAAGTTTAAGATTTTTATCAAAATAATCAAAAAGTTTATAGGATTTTTTAAACATATTTTTTGAAATATTTTTATCAAGATGTTCTTGTTTTAGAGGATTCATTTTGAAGTCAATATCGTCAATATGAACATCTTTGCCTGTGCCTGTTCCAAGGTTGCAACCGTAAGTGCAGTTCAAAATATCTATAAGCAAAGGTAAATTTTCTTTCTTTTTCACTCTCTGGTCATAACTTTCCAGATAAGAATAAGCGTGTTCGCCTTCTACTTGTCTTACCCAGGCTCCGGGAACATGATATTCAACGTTTTCTCTTAAACCGCCGGGTCTTGAAAAAGTTAAACCGAGTCCGCAGCCGATGTCATCAAAATCAATTTCTTCGTAAGAATTTAAATTAATTCTGTTTGCTTTAATATATTCTTTAATTTTTTTGTAAGTAATGTTATATGATACGTAGTCATTGGTATTAGGATCGACAAATTCATCAATTTTTCCTAAACATGGTGAAAGGAAAGCAATTTTGTCGGAAATATTATCATATTTTTTAATATATACAGCAGTACATAGCGTAGGACTGTGGATCGGAGCAAGTTTCGCCAGAAGTGAAGGTTTGTATTTTTCAATATAATTAACTATAGCAGGACATGGTTGGGCTATTACAGAATCAATATTGTTTTCCCTTACTGCTTTTAAGTATGCCCATGTTGTTATATCAGCACCAAAAGAAACATCATAGATAAGATTAACGCCTGCTGACTTAAAGAAGCCGAATAATTTTCTGTAATTATCAAAATTAAATCTGTTAGCAGGTGCAGCTACTATGGATAATTTCGCACCTTTTTTGAGATCATTGAAAAATCGCTCTGTGTCATCGTTGTAATCACGCGCATCATGATCACAAACTTCTAAGCAATGTCCGCAATGAATACAAAGATTATTATCAACTTTTATTTTGTTTTGACCATCTTTCAAATAGGCCTGATTGGCGTATATTGCAGGACAAACAGATATGCACTTGTTACAGCCGACACAATTCTCTTCTTTTGTAAAAACAATTTCTTTCATTTTAAATCCTTATTAATTAAATTAATTTGAAAATATTATCAATAATTTATTTTTTTTCAACAAAAAGCATTATAATATACTATAAAGTATATCATTTTATATAAAAATATTGAATCTCTTTAATGATTTATACATTTGTTTAACATTAAATCATTCTTTTTTAAGCTCTAATCTTTCTTTTTAATAAAAATCTTTTAACTGTACTTAAAACCCTTTGATTTGTACAGGGTTTTGCAATAAAATCTTTAGCACTCGCTTTTAAAGCTTTTATAACTTCTATTGCCACTACTTTTTCTAAGAAAATCTTCTATCTTAATAAAACTATCAAGAGATAAAGTCATATTCAGCCTTTCAAATTAAAGAATAATCTTAAAAATTTTATTTGAATTTCTTATTAACGTGCAAATTGATACATTTACTATATACATAGGCATAATATATTAACATATTTTAATTCATTAAATATTGTTTACAAATAAAAAAACAAAAATATTGAGTTTACTCAAGAATCAACTCTTTTTGATTAAAGATTCTCCGGTCATTTCAGGCGATTTATCTATTCCGAGAATATCAAGAATAGTCGGAGCTACATCAGCAAGGGTTCCGCTTTCTTTAAGTTCTATTTTGTCAGGATCATTAATTATTATAAAAGGAACAGGATTATTTGTATGAGCGGTAAAAGGCTTATGAGTTTTCTCATCTTCCATGCATTCTGCATTTCCATGATCGGCGGTAACAACCATAACAACACCTGTCTCTTTAACCGTATCAACTATTTTTTTCAAGCAGCCGTCAATAGCTTCTATAGCTTTTATTGCTGCATCAAGTATGCCTGTATGACCTACCATATCGGGATTTGCGAAATTTACCATAATGAACCGGTATTCTCCTGAATTAAGAGCTTTTACAACTTCATCTGCAACTTTTGAAGCGCTCATTTCAGGCTGCAAGTCATAAGTTGCAACTTTAGGAGAAGGAACAAGAACTCTTGTTTCAGTAGCATAAGCTTTTTCTTTTCCACCGTTAAAGAAAAAAGTTACGTGGGCATATTTTTCTGTTTCAGCAGTTCTAAACTGTTTAATTCCGTGTTCTTCCAGAACATCTGCCAGAAGTCCCTTCATACTTTGAGGAGGAAAGGCTACCGGAAGTCCAAAAGTTTCATCATATTGAGCCATGCAGACATAATAAATATTTTTAATAACTTTTTTTCTGTCAAATCCCGAAAAATCGTTCTCAGGCATGTTTATGGCTCTTGTGATTTCTCTTGCTCTATCGGGTCTGTAGTTAAAGAAAATTATCGAATCGTTGTCTTTAAGTCTGGAATCTTCACTACCTGTAATGGTAGGCAATACAAATTCATCGGAAAGATCGTTGTCGTAAGAAGCCTGAATTGCTTCAGCAGAATTTGCCGCACTATTTCCTTCACCTAAAATCAGGCAATTATAAGCTTTTTCTACTCTTTCCCATCTTTGATCCCTGTCCATTGCATAATATCTTCCGCTAATAGTAGCAATGCGCGGAAGATTTTCCTGCCCGAGTTTTTCTTCTACCCGTGCAAGATAAGTGTAAGCGCTTTTTGGAGGTGTGTCGCGTCCGTCTAGAAAAGCATGAACGTAAACTTTTTCAAGGTTATGTTTTTTTGCAAGTTCAATCAGAGCAAAAAGATGTCCCATAGAGCTGTGAACGCCACCGTCACTGACAAGTCCCATAAGATGAAGGGCGGAATTATTTTTTTTAACATGTTCTATAGCGTTTAAAAATTCGGGTTTTTCGAAAAAATCACCGTCTTTTACGGATTTATTTATTCTGGTTAAATCCTGATAAACAATTCTTCCTGCACCGAGATTCAAGTGTCCTACTTCTGAATTTCCCATTTGTCCTTCAGGAAGTCCGACATATTCGCCATGGGCAAAAAGTTTTGTATGCGGATATTGTGCTACTAAAGCCTGATAATTTTTATCATTAGCTGCAGCAATTGCGTTTGTAGGGCATTGCGATCCTATTCCCCACCCGTCTAATATTGTTAATAAAACTGTTCTTTTATTCATGTACCTGTCCTCATTTGTTTTTTTATTATTTTAGCATGAGCATTATTGAATTTTATATTTTAATAAATTCCGAAAGATAAAACTATTGAATTCAGCGTCTAATCTTATTTTAAACATAGTCCCTAAATCATATCCGATGGGTCGACATCGATTAAAAACTTCACTTCGGAAGGAATATTAAGGGTTTTTAAATAATTTGTTATCATAAAATGCCCATTATCACCCATTGTGTTTTTAATAATTATATGAAATCTGTATTCATCCTTGATTTTGGAAATAATACAGGCAGAAGGCCCTAGGACTTCCAGTCTCTCATCTATCCCCCTTGATTCTGTCAGAACCTTAAGCTTATATGCAACTTCTTCGGAGATTTTTCGTGCTTTTATTTCGTTTGCGGAACTAATAATAAGCCTGATTAAATAACTGAAAGGCGGATAGGAAAGTTCATTTCTTCCCTGCATCTCATAGTTGTAAAAACTCACAAAATCCTGCTCTTTAGCGTGCTGTATCGCAAAATATTCCGGCGAATAAGTCTGGAAATAAACTTTCCCTTTGAAATCCCCCCTGCCTGCTCTTCCCGCAACTTGAGTAAGAAGTTGAAATCCTCTTTCTCCTGCCCTAAAATCCGGCATGTTGAATAAAGAATCAGCAGATAAAACCCCTACAAGAGTTACGTTTGCTATGTCAAGTCCTTTTGCAATCATCTGAGTGCCTATAAGCACATCGATTTCTCCATGAGTAAAAGCTTCAAGGATTTCGATATGAGCGTTTTTCTTAGACATAATGTCGCTGTCTATTCTGGCAGCTCTTGCTTGAGGGAATTCTTTGTTGAATAATTCCTCTACCCGTTGTGTTCCAAGTCCGGAATATTTTATCGCACCGCTTCCGCATTCGGGACAAGTATTCAAAACATTTTTTTCAAAGTTGCAATAATGGCATCTGAGCTTATTTGTAGTTTTATGAAGTATCAAAGGTATTGAACAGCTTTCGCATTCCGCTACAAATCCACAGTTAGCGCACTGTCCATAAGTAGAAAACCCGCGTCTATTTATGAGAAGTATTGATTGTTTGCCTTTTTCAAGGTTTCTTTTTAGGTTATGCTTCAATACTCTTGAAAAAATGCTTTTATTTCCTGTGTTGTACTCTTCCCTCATATCAATAACAGAAACACATGCCAGCTCTCCTCTGCCGAATCTTTCCGGCAAATGCATTATTCTTTCTGTATTTTTGGCTCTATAATAGGTTACAACATCAGGAGTTGCACTGCCCAATACCAATGCAGAACCTGTTCTTCTCGCTCTTTCAAAGGCAAGGGCTTTCGCATTGTATCTAGGTGTTGGAGAGGTCTGCTTATAACTTGATTCATGTTCCTCATCAATCACTATAAGTCCGAGATTTTTGACTGGTGCAAAGATTGCTGACCTTGCGCCGACTACAATTTTTACTTCTCCGCTTCTTATTTTTTCCCACACATCAAATCTTTCGCCTTCCGAAATATTGCTATGCCAGAGTGCTACTTTTTCTACACCAAACCTTGCAGAAATTCTCTTTGCAAGCTGGGAAGCGAGGAGAATTTCAGGTGCGAGAATTATAACATTTTTGCCTTTTTCAAGAGCAGCTTTTGCAGCATGCAAGTATACTTCTGTTTTTCCTGATCCTGTGATTCCGTAAAGCAGTAGTGGTTCAGCATTATTGGATTCCATAGACTCGGTAATTTTGTATAAAGCTTCTTTCTGAGAGTCGTTTAACGTCAAAAATTCATCTTTATCCTGATTTTCAAATATTTTTAGAGGGTTTCGATAGATTTCTTTATGAAAAATTTCGATTTTTCCGGTCTCGGATATTTTTTTTACTGTTGGAGACGTAGTTTTAGCTTCTTTCAAAAACTCGCTCAGCTTGCTTTCTCCGCCTAAAATTTCAAGTTTTTGCAGAATATTTAATTGTTTTGGTGTTAAATTTTCGGTTTTGTTCTCAAAATATTTCTTTGATAACCTTACAAATTTTTCCAGCTTTGGTTTTGATGATTTTGCCTCAATCAGAGTATTAATTTCTATAATATTAGCCGTTCTTAGTTTTCTTAAACTCTCATAAAAGGCTGCAGAAGAGATTTTTGTCTTTCTTTGCAGGCTAAAGACACTTATTACTGATTTTTCTTGTCTTTCCTTAAGAACGGAAATAATTTTTTCCTGATTGGCGTTGATTTTAATTCCCGAAAATTCGTCTGAATAGTTTATCAAGGAGACAATTCTTTTTGATTTTGAAAGAAAGTTTGATGGAATTGCTGTTTCTAAAACATTTTGCAAGTTGCAGCAGTAATAATTAGCCACCCATTCTGCAAATTGCAGATAATCAAGATCAAAAAACGGCTCGGTATCTAGTATTTCGTAAATATATTTTGCTTTTATTTCGGCAGGTAAATAATTGCTAAAGCCGACAACAAAAGCGTTAACCACTCCCTGATTCCCGAAAGGCACAAGTACAGGCAGACCGATTTTTATTATATCCTGTAATTCTTCCGGTATAAGATAGCTAAAAGTCTTCGTATCAAGGCTTTGGATGTCAACTATTACCTGAGCATATTTATTAGGCTGATTCAAGTTATTCAAATTCTTTCTGTGCCAATTCAATAGCTTCTTTTAGTAATTCAATGTTCTCAGGATAAATAGCAACACCTTTTTTGGTAGGAAGCCATGTCGCTCCTCCGTCTGTAGTGTAGAAAATTCTCAAGTCAAGGTATTTTTTGCCTTTGTATTCGCTTAATTGAACCTGAATTTCTTCGGTTGCACTGCGAGGAATAGTAGCTAAAATTTTCTTATCTGACATTTTTCCCGAACTCCTAAATTTAATGACTTTTTTATTTTATCAAAACATAACTACATTAGGAAAAGTCTTTTTTGCATGTTAAAAGTAGATCCCGTTTTTCATTGCAAGCAAAAACCCTGCTGCTTCTTGATAATTTTTAACTTTTATGACTTTTTCTTCGATGCCAAGTGATTTAGGCGTTATATTTAATATTGTTTTATTCTCCTCTACGGCAATTATAGGAATATTTTTCTCTATAGCCTTTAAGACAGGAACTCCTCCCAGGCAATCATAAGGCATTACGAGTGCTTTTAGACTTTCTAAAATTATAAACGAACTATTAAATTGCAATGTCTGGTCTTTAAATGGCGAAATTTCAAGGATTTTAGGTGCATTGTAAAGTCCTAACAGTACGCAGGGAAGAAAAGTAGGCGTAATATATTCCGCAGATGCTTTTTTATTAACGATATCTGAGCTTATAACAAGAGAATTTTCGTCAAAAGCAGGGGCATGAGCGACAGGAACTTTAAATTCCCTCGTTAAAATATGAGAAATTATTGCTTCTATTCCGCCTACAGGGTCTATTCCATTGCCTTTAGCATAATCAGAATCTTCCGGTGTATTAAAATAGCAGACGACAGCAAGAGCTTCTGCACCTTTGTTTATTAATTTGCGGGCAGAATTTATCAATGTGTCAGGATTTTTCAAGTTCCCTGTAGAAATTCCCGACTCTGAAACATTGAAAGCTACGCCTGTATTTTCTTCAGTTATTTCGTAACATAAAATATTAATACCATAAGTCGATTTTACTGCATTGAGGGTATTTATATGGACATTTAAAACCTTTTTAGGGATAGCCTTGTCAAAAATGACCCCGATTTTATTGAATTTGGAGGGTATAAGTGCAATTTCTTCCTTGAAAAACATATCAATCGCATATCCTTCCGTATAAAGGATATTATCGTTTATACCTGAAAAAACAGCTGCATTTACCGAATTAGGGTTGGTTATTATCGGACAAACCTTTGACAGGAGATTTATATAAGGTGAAGCATCTCCGGCATAACCGCCAATAGAAGCGCCTATGCCTGTTGGAATTATGCAGGCTGCTATAAAATCATTGTTTTTCATAAAAACCTATTGGGGAAAATATCCAATGTAAGGCAGATTTCTTAAATAACCAAGGTAATCAAGCCCATAGCCAACTACAAATTTATTATCTACTTCAAATCCGCTATAACTAATGTCGACATGTTTTTGTCTTGCGCAAACTTTGTCCAACAGCGTTGCAAATTTAATAGTTGCAGGCTTATGCTGTAATTTTATATAATCTATCATGAAATTTGCTGTGTGCCCGGTATCTACAATATCTTCAACTATTAAAACATTTTTCCCTTCAAGGCTTGGAAGAGTTAAATCCACAGGTTTTACCCTTCCGGATGACTTTTGGTCATTTCCGTAACTGGAAAGTCTTACAAATTCGAACTGAATTGGCATATGAAGACGTTTTATCAAGTCAGATGCAAACAAAATAGATCCTGCTAAAACCGCAATTACCACTAACTCTTCGTTCTTAGGAAAAGTATTGTTGATTTCTTTTGCCAGTTCTCTTATGCGATTTTGAATGGCATCTTCTGAAAACAATTCTACGAGTTCTGATTCGTTTTTATCTAAAATTACCTGCATTTTTCTTTCCTTTTTCAACTATATTTAATTAAATTATACTAAAATTTTTAAATTATATTTATTTCATGGGTGGGAATTTTATTAACTCTTAATAATTCACTAATTCCTACGTTTGGAACCCAGAGAATTTCATCTTCATTCGCAAGCAGCAAAAGCTTATCCCTTTCAAATTCTGGAATCCCTTTGTTTATCAAATATTTTTTGAGTTTTGTTTTCTCTTTCATGCCGAAAGGCTGAATTTTGTCGCCTTCTCTTCTTGTTCTCAAAACCAAGGGGAGTTTTATACTGTTCAAATCCACATAAGCTTTTTTATCTGTTTTTTTCGGGAATTCTTTCGGTGGTTCACCTTCCCATGTCTTGATTTTAAGTGTCAGGTTCAATGAGGAAAAAAACGTATCCCCGTTAATATTTACAGCTGTAATTTCAGGAATTTTATCGGATGTGATATGGTCAATTATTCTTATTTCTGATGAAGAAACAAACAGCCACCTGTTTTTTTGCAGAGAAATTGTATTTCCTGATTTCAAATTTGAACTTTCTTTAACAAAATTCAGGTTTTCTGCAATTTTTTCATAATTATATTCAATATTATTTTTTATAAAAAAGTCAAATAAAATCCTTTTTTGTAAAGAATGAGATAGGTTTAAGAACTTCGGAGTAGAAATAACGTTTTTTTCTAAAGATATGTCAGTATTTATCAAGCTTAAATATTCTTCTATTAACTCTTCTGACTCTTTTGAAATCGTAGAAAGCCTCAGAATGGCGTTTTCTATGCCGGAATTATATGTTTTTAGTTCAGGTATAAGATTTAACCTGATTTTATTTCTTAAATACTTTTCCTGAAGATTACTTGAGTCGAGGCTTGGAGTAATATTATTTTCTTTGCAGTATTCAATGTTTTCTTCTCGTAATATTTCCAACAAGGGTCTGTATATAGCAGGAAATTCATCCTGATATCTGACTTCGGGTATGCCTTTGAGTCCTGAAATCCCTGTACCTTTAATTATTCTGTAAAGAACAGTTTCTATTTGATCCGAAAGAGTATGACCTGTTATTATTGCAGTTGCTTTTGTCGATGCAGAAATTTTGTTAAAAAATTTATAACGCTGGTTTCGTGCTTCTTCTTCTGTGTGAGGCAGATTTTCAGGCAGTGTTTCACTGAAAAATTCAAGATTTCTTTCTAAACAAAATTGTTTTGCGCTTAATTCCTCTTTTTGCGATTCTTTTCCTCTCCAATTATGATTCAAATGCCCTGCTATAAGCTTGAATCCGTATTCTTGAGATAACCCGAACAAAACATCGAGAAGGCAGGCGGAATCAATCCCTCCGGAAAAGCCCAGAAGAAGTATCTGGTTTTTATCCGTCAGATTATACTTCTTCAGGTAATTTAGTACCTTTTCTTTAATTTTTAAACTATTTGATGACATATAAAAATATTGCCATAAAAATTTTTTTAGTGGAGTATAAACTAAAATGAGTTTGTATTTTCGAAAACTCATCGTTTCCGAAAATAACGCTCCCACTAGAGAATAGCGCTTTTCTGAAGGTTGTTAAAATTCTGAATTTGTTTTTGAAGCGGTATAAACAATATAAAAGTAATATTAAGTTTTTTTACGACAATAAAGTTTTTATTGTAGTTTTTTTAAAAACATGCCGACATGTAGCATGTAAAAATAAGTAATCCCAGTTAATTCAATATATACAACAGTTGAAAGAGTATTATTTAAAATGACAAGTGTATTAGCGCAGGATGATAAGATATTGAGATTAGTAGGACTTGAACTTATGTTCAGCAATCCTCAAAACAGAACTTTTGCCGAAGGAATTACTGCTCTTGAACTTGCCAGAAAAATTAATTTAAAGATTGATATAGTTAAGAAAAAGTTAAACATATTAAAAGAAAAAGGTATAGTACGTTCATCAGGTGTAAGCCCTAAATACTGGCTTTTTGATGATTACGGGTTTCAAAAAATAGAAGAAGATGACCCTGTTTATATATTGCTGTGCAATTTTGATGATGTAGATTTTTGCCGATTTTTTGAATATTAATTTGATTTTAATTTAAACCTGAATAGATTGCCATATTAGCCCTTTGTGCTTCTTCGCAATGTCCGGCCGATTAATTTATTCGGCAATTCGAGTGTATTAGAATTTGTCCGGTTAAAAATTTTGTAAATAAAAATTTCCAATAAAAAAGCTATGATCTTTTTCAAGAAAGCATAGCTAGATAGGGATATGTGTATCGTCGTCTTCTAAGGAGTACATGTAAATATTAACAGTCCATCTTTCGTATAACATCGTCTATTTTTATGAAAGCTGGTGTTATAATGTTATTTTATGTATTTATAGCCAAAATGCTTTAATTTTAGGCTTTCCAAGCTTAATGCATGCCTTTTTACCAAAAAAATCACTAAAATTTAATCATAAACTTAATTGATGAAAGTTTAAAAACCTCCTACTTTTGTTTGAGAAAATTAATTGATAAAATATAATTAAGTAATAAAAATAAAATTTTTTTGGGATATTACAAAATGCAAAAAAAATTTATCAGCGTTCTTTTTAGGTGCTGTAATGTATATAACAGAATTTATATAAACAAAGATGGAACCGCTTATGCAGGTTGGTGCCCGAAATGCCTAAAACCCGTAAAGTTTAAAATAGGTGAAGGCGGCACTGATACAAGGATTTTTGAAGTTTATTAGTCTGCAAAATTAAAGTTAAGCCTAAAAATCCGTATTTGCCTCTTTGTAAAGTTGATTTATTCCTGATTTTTTACTTTCAAATCTTTAAGTTTTTGTGCGGCTTTGCCGCTTTGGATAATTTCCGCCGCAAGTTTAATTCCTTCTTCAAGAGAATTTACGGCATTTCCCACCCACAAAAGCGCTGCGGAGTTGAGCAAAACTATCTCTAATTTTGCTCCTGAAATTTTTCCGTTAAAAATATCTTCAATGATTTTTGCGTTAACTTCAGGAGAATCACCCTGTATAGCTTCTATCTCAGCTTGTTTTATCCCAAAATCTTCAGGATGAATTTCAAAATTATCAATTTTTCCGTTATTAAGTCTGGAAATAAAAGTTTTTCCGCAAGTACTTATTTCGTCCATCACGGGATTTAAGCCGTTTACGACAAGCGCTTTCTTGCAGCCAAGATTTTTTAAGGCTTCCGCAATTTTAGGGCATAATTCTTTGTTCGGAACCCCTATAACCTGACCGGGAGGAAAAGCTGGATTTGTCAAAGGACCGAGAATATTAAATATTGTCCTTATACCAAGTTCTTTTCTGACAGCATTTACATGAAAAGTGCATTTGTGAAAGTAGGGCGCATGTATAAAAGCTATATTATGTTTTGACAGATTTTTTTCAACCTCTTGAGGTGTTGTTAAAAGCTCTATTCCAAGAGATTGAATTACATTGCTGCTTCCGCATTTGCTCGTAAATCCAAAATTAGAATGCTTTGCAACCGTTACCCCTGCCGCAGAAGTTAAAATTGCCGATGCAGTTGAGATATTAAAAGTATTTGTTTTATCTCCGCCTGTCCCGCAAGAATCTACAATATTATCAACTTCTTGTGTGTTAATTTTTAAAGCTTTTTCTCTCATTTTTTGCGCAAAACCAAATATTTCTTCGGAAGTTATTTCTTTTGTGTTGAAAGAAACAAGCAAATCAGCAATTTGAGACGGCAAAACTTCTCCGGTAGACATTAATTCTATCAATTCTCCGGCTTCTTTAGATGTAAGGTTCTGCCCTGTTTTTATTTTTGAGAGATATTTTTTTAGCATTATTTTATTTTTTAAATTTTAAAAAATTTGAGAGCAGTTTTTTGCCTGATTTTGTCAAAATTGACTCAGGATGAAACTGAATCCCCACAAGATTTTTAAAATCCTTGTGCCTCACTGCCATAATAATATTATCAGAAGTCCAGGCAATTATTTTTAAAGGAGTTTCTTTGGCGGAATTCCTGTCAATTATCAAAGAATGGTACCTTGTAGCAGAAAAAGGGTTATCAATATCAGCAAACAAAGGCTCATCAGTATCGTGAATTATTTCAGAAATCTTGCCATGCATTAAATAAGGAGCTCTTACAACTTTTGCTCCAAAAACCTGCCCAATCGTTTGATGCCCGAGACAAACCCCGAGAATTGGAACAGATCCTGCCAGATTTTTAATCACATCTATTGAAATACCTGATTCATCAGGAGTTCCCGGGCCGGGAGAAATTATAATATGCGAGGGATTAAGTTTTTTTATTTCATCAACAGAAATCGCATCATTCCTGAAAACCTGACACTCTGCGCCAAGCTCGCCCAGATACTGGACAAGATTGTAGGTAAAGGAATCATAATTATCAATTACAAGTATCATATTTTAAAGCCTGCTTTTTATAATGAATTTATTATATCATTTTTGTTAATCTTACCAAAACCTTTTTTAGCTGAAGTCTTGTATTTTCTATATCTTCAGAATTATTTATAACAAAATCAGCTTTCCTGATTTTTTCTTCCTGCGGTATTTGTGCCGCCAATCTCTTTTGAGCAGCGTCCTCTGAAAGATTGTTTCTTAGCAAAAGCCTTTCTTTTCTGATTTTATAATCTGCAATAACAAGTAAAACGCAATCAAAATAAACTTCCCACCCTGTTTCATAAAGTTGAGGAACGGACACAGCAAGGATTTTTTCTTTTTCATTTTCCTGAAAGAATTTATCTACAACTTTTTTAACTTCAGGATGGAGAATTTTTTCAAGTTTTTCGAGTTTGGTTTTATCGTTAAAAACTATATCACCAACTTTTTTACGATTAATTTTGCCTTCTTTGTCTTTAACCTCGTTATCAAAGAGATTGTTAACTTTATCAATAATTTCTTTATCTGAAGAAAGAAGCTCATGCACAATTTCATCTGTGTCAATTGTTATGACTCCTAGCTCATGAAGCAAGGATTCTATTAAAGTTTTTCCTGCTGCTATATTTCCGGTAATTGCAAGTTTTATCATTTTATATTCACTAATTGTTGTATAATTTCCTTAATAATTACATAAAAATCCCATGAAAATAAATATGCATAATAAAAATATTCACGAAAAATACATGAAAGAATGTCTTGAGCTGGCAAAGACGGCAGAGGGATGTGTTTCCCCTAATCCCCTTGTGGGTTCAATAGTTCTTGATAAAAACGGCAACGTGGTCGGCAGAGGGTGCCATGAAAGATACGGAGAGCTTCATGCCGAGATAAATGCGCTTAATCAGGCAGGAAATAAGGCAGCAGGCGGAACTATTTACGTAAGTCTGGAACCGTGTTCCCATTACGGAAAGACTCCTCCTTGCATTGACAGGATTATCGCAGAAAAAATCAAGACTTTGGTGGTCGGAATGACGGATCCCAACCCTCTGGTTTCAGGAGAAGGAATCCAAAAAGCAAAAAATGCAGGAATAGAAGTCATAGAAGCTGTTTTAACCAAAGAATGTGAAAAAATAAATGAAATTTTTATAAAAAATATAACTCAAGACAAACCCTTTATTGTCGTGAAAACTGCATCAACTATTGACGGAAAAATTGCAACTTCAGCGGGAAGCAGTAAATGGATAACTTCTGAAGTCGCAAGAGAAGAAGTTCAAAGGTTAAGAAATAAATATGATGCTGTTATTACAGGCTCTAACACAGTAATTGTTGATAATCCAAGCTTAACATGCCGCAAAGAAGGCTTTCGAAATCCTGTAAGAGTTATTATAGACTCGCAATTAAAAACATCGCCTGATTCAAAAGTTTACAATGCCAATAATACAAAAGTAATTATTGCTGTATCAAAAAATGTTGACAAAAATAAATTAAAAATTTATCCTGAATATGTAGAAATAATTAAATGTCCGCTTAATCAGGATAATAAAATTGATTTGGAGTATTTAGTCCAAAAACTCTATCACAAAAAGATTTTTAGTATTCTGGTTGAAGCAGGTGGAAATTTAAACAGTGCTTTTTTAAAATATAATCTTATTAATAAAGTCTATTTCTTCATTGCGCCAAAAATTACCGGCGATAATTCTTCTAAAAGCTCTTTTGAAGGGCTTCAGATTAAAAACATCTCTGAAAGCAAAACATTTAGTTTTGGTGAAATTAAAACTTTTTCTCCCGATATAATGATAGAAGGATATTTGAATTGAGAGAGATAAAAAAAAGCAAAAATAGTGAGAAAAGACACATAGAAAACCCTTTTTTGCTGGCTATTCTTGTTTTTTCATTGGCATATCTTATAAATTATTTGCTGGACTTAGACGGTACAAAAATTTTCTTTAACTGGTGCGGCTATTATTTTAATTTAAGCTTATACTGGTTAAATTCTGTCCTTCAACCTGCTTTTAAAAATCATCCTTACATAAGGATACCTGTGCTTGTAAATCCTATGACTCCTGAATTTATGGCAATTATTAACCCGTGGATGTGGCTAAGAGGCTTTACTTTAGGCTCATTTGTCGTAGGTCAGACGGGAACTCTTTTGCATGTAAAAATAATAAAGTCAAAAAATATTGCTTTTGCTGCAATTATAATAGGTGTTCTTCAATTATGTTTGTACGCTTGCCCTTATTTAACCGAATTTTCACAGCAGGTTTTAAATTTTGTAATACAAAAATTTTATATTAATATTTTTGTGCTGGTCTTTGTTTGCATTATAGGACTTGTCCTCGGTGTAGTATATGCAGATTACTTGTTGAGAAGTGAAAAAATCGGGATATACAGCAACAATAAAGGCACTCCAAAGATAAAATATACGGATAAATTTGACTGGTAAGCAATGTAGGATAGTATTTGATATATGTATGGTTATGTAATATTTACTGATATAGAAAAATACAGTGCATTAAAAGATGCTGATTTAAAAATTTTTTTTAATAAAATTATTCCTGTAATTTTTGAAGAATTAAAAACTTATAAAGAATCGGCAATTATTTGGAATACATGGGGCGATGCAATATTTGCCATCTATGACAAAGCCGAAACGGCAATTAATATGGCTCTTGCATACAGAGAGGCGTTTAATAAAATTGATTTTGAGTCTTTTGGTATTAAAAAATTAAATCCCAGAATTGCAGGCAATTTTGGAGAGTTCGAATTAGCTTTTGATCCTGTTTCCGGAAAGTCAAATGTTCATGGCACGCTGGTAAATATTACTGCAAGAATTGAGCCCGTTACAACCCCCGGTGAAATTTTTGTCACAAAAGAATTCAGGGATATGTCTATATCAAGTTATGACAAGGTTGATAATGTAAGATTTGAAGATATGGGAGAAATAAAACTCCCTAAAAATGCAGGCGCGCTAAATCTTTACAGATTGTGCAAAAGAGCAGAAACTTTAATGAAACCTGCAGGATTTCTTATCCCTAATATAGATTACAATATTCAGGCTCCCATTAAAAATCCCGAATTTAAATCCTCTGAAAAATCAATAGAGCAGCGACTTAACGAGAATTTAAATAAAAAAGTTTCGTCTGACGAAAAGCTAAATAGAATAGCAAACTCTTTAAAAGAAGAAAAGCCTTTAAAGATAGAAAAAACAAATTTTATAGCAAATTTAATTCAAAATTTTAAAACTGATAAAAATTCTCAAATTAATAAAAATTTTAAAACTAATAAAAATTCTAAAAATTCTAAAAATTTTCAGGGAGAAAATCCTTTTTTTATCGCTTTGCTTATTTTTATCTTTGCAATGGTTACAAATTTTATTTTGGAGACTGATTTTTCGAAAAATTTGTTTAATTATATCGGTTATTATTTCAATTTGACTTTGTATAATATAAATATGTCTGCGTTAAACCCTTTTGCCAAACCTGAATTTATCGCAAGTCTTAATCCATGGATGTGGCTGAGAAGCTTTGTAATAAGCTCATTTATAGTGGGACGTTCTATCTCGTTTTTTCAAAAAAAAGTTTTAAAGTTTAAAAATATTGTTATTGTTCCGTTTATAGTAGTGCTTTTGTATTTATGTTTATACGTTTTGCCAAATAACTATGCGCCTTCAACTTTGTTTTTTATGCAGAATTTTTATATGAGCATATTTTTATTATGGCTTGCTTGCACTGCAGGGGTTTCGATGTTATAGAATATTGCATCAATTTATTTAAGCAGGTTTTTTATTTTTTAGATTCATTTATAAAGTTTTTTGCAAGATTTACGGGGATGGCAAAGCCAATTCCTATATTTGATTTATTATTGTCGGGATTATAAATAGACTGGTTGATTCCTATAACTTCTCCGTCAGTGTTTAATAAAGGTCCGCCTGAGCAGCCGGGATTTATGGCTGCGTCTGTTTGGATTTTGTTTTTGGTTTTATCAACCCTGCTGACTATGCCTTCAGTAAGGGTTCTGCTAAAACCAAAAGGATTTCCGATTGCGAGGACTTTTTGACCCACTTTGATTCTTGAAGAGTCACCAAGTTTAATTACGGAAAGATTTTTTTTGGGTTTTATTTTAATAAGTGCAAAATCTCCGGTTTCTGTGTCGCTTATAATTTGTCCGTCGTATTTTTCTCCGTTAGACAGTGTTATTTTTATTTTTTTATGTCCTTCTATAACATGACCGCTAGTTAAAATTGTTCCTGCCTGATCCACGATAAATCCTGTTCCGCTTGATATTCCGTCATTTATATCAACATCAACTGAAACGATGGAAGGGGAAACATTTTCGTATACATTAATGGTATTTAGTTCATCATTGGTGTAATTTTCAGCAAAAGTTGGCTGTCCGTTAAGAATAGAAATTAACATAATGGCAGCAACTAAACTTTTTGCGCTTTTATAAAAATATTTCAATTTTGACATGTCCTAAAACTCCAACTCCGAATCTTAAAGTTTAAAAATATTAAAATTCCGTATAGGCTACGGTTTTTTCTTGATAGTATTATTTATTTGTTTCTAATAAAAAGCTATAATCCTGATGTTGATAAAAATACTGATAATTTAATACTGCTTTATAAGTAAGTATTTTGTCTAATGCTTTTATAAATATTCACTTTTAGGGTAATTTATTGTATATTTTATGACATGAATCCTATAAAAGAAAATCAAAAAATTAAAATAATTCCCGGTAATATAGAAAATTTTTCAATGGGACTAATAACTTCTGTGCAAGAAGATTACTTTGTCGCGGAAATTAATAATACCTTAATGATGACACCGGGATTAGAGTTGGAAATATTAATTTCCGCAGAAGATTATATGATTTTGTTTATTTCAAAAATAAACAAAATAGAGAGCAATAATATATTTTTTGCCTATCCGCCAAAGTTTAAATATATCCAGAAGAGAGAATATCCCCGTATAAAAACAAATATACCTGTATTGCTAAAAAAGGCTGATGAAAATAATGAAGAAAAAGCAGTAATAATTAATATCGGAGGAGGCGGAATGCAATTTATCTCCCATGTTGACTGGTTATCTGCGACAGTCAGCATTCCGTGCAGCCAAAGTTTGCCTTTTGTTCTCGATAAACAAACCGCTAATATAAACTGTGTATTAAATGCACGGTTTACTTTGCCAAATAAAAAAGAAATAAATACTTTATTTGATGTTTTAAGGGTAGAGAAAGAAAATAAAAAATTTACTTTCTCCGGCAAATTTAAAACAATTTCGAATTTTGATAAAACAACTATTATACAATTTTGTTTTAAGCGCGAAATAGAGTCAAAATATAAAAAGCAAAATGGAGGCAATAAATCATCAAATTATCAGCCCAAATAGCAGGAATTTTTTCTTGCTGCACTATATTAGGAATAGGATCTATAGTATTATTAAAAGAAATGTCTCTTGACTATAATACAGTAATATATGCGTGCTTATACAGTGTTTTGGGAGCTATAATCGCGGGTCTTTTCGGGTTTTTTATAGGAAAAATTTTAGAAACGGCAAACAATTCAAATAAAAAAAACAATTATAGACATTCGAAAAAATTTGCCGGAAAAGAATCTGATGACAATGAAGACACTTAACTTTAAATAAAATTTATAATAATTATATTGAAGGTCAGTATGAATTTATGAAAAAAGTAAAAGGAACAAAAGTAGCATTAGTAAGTAAATTTACGCTTATTATTGGCGTTTCTGTTTTTATTACAGTCCTTTTTATTTCTGCATATAATCTTTCTGCCGCAGCACCGATTCTTAGGCAGTTTAAAATTGATAAAAATCAACAATTTTCCTCAATTTCAAATATTTTGTACAGTTCTGCAAATATTGATCTTAATACAGGAAGTGATTTCAGTAATTCTTATAAATTGGCAAAAAATCTTGTTGAAAACAATATGGTTCTATATGCAGCATTAATAGATAAAAATACTAAAAAATATGTATGGACCACTGTTGATAATATTGTCGGAACAAAGGCAAATATGAATAATCTATGGCTGGACGGAGGATTTTCCAAAAAGTTTACTAATCTTAATTTTGAAGATATTCAACAAAATAGTTATAATCTTGGCAATAAAATGCTTGTAATTTCATTTTATAATAACAGCTCTATAGTAAATCTTATAGACCTTTTGATAAGAGGCAATTTAACACTTTCATTGGTATTTATAATTTTTGGTTTTTGTGCGGCCTTTATACTTGCAAAAAATGTTACCGGTCCGATAATAAAGCTCGTAGAGGGAGCTGAAGAATTTTCACAGGGTAATTTAAAATACAGAACAGATGTAAAATCTGATGATGAAATAGGTTTGCTTTCAAAAGCTTTTAATGATATGGCAGATAAACTCAGTGATCTTTATAATTCACTTGAGCAAAAAGTTCTGGATAGAACACATGATTTGAGCAAAATAAATATTCAGCTTAAAAGAGCCAATAAAGAGATAAAAGATACCCAGTCAATGATTGTTCATAATGAAAAAATGAGATCACTCGGACAACTGGTTGCAGGTGTAGCCCATGAACTAAATAATCCGATTAATTTTATCTACGGTAACCTTTTGCACTTAAAAAAATACTCAAATGATTTTATTGAAATAATTAACAAATACGAAGCTATTCAAAAACAATTCCCCGAAGATAAATTTAAAGAAGTAGAAAAATTAAAACAAGACCTTGAGTATGACTTTATCGTGGAGGATCTTGAATTGCTGCTCAAAAGCTGTTACGACGGTGCCGAACGTTCAAAACAAATTATAATTGACCTTAAAAATTTCTCAAGACTTGATGAAGCGCAGATTAAAGAAGTTGATATTCATGAAGGAATAGACAGTGCTTTAAATATTCTTGAAAGTAAATATAAGGGCAGAGTTACTATCAATAAACAATACGGAATGATTCCAAATGTTATGTGTTATGCAGGACAAATAAATCAAGTATTTATGAATATTCTTGATAATGCAACACAAGCCATAGAAGGTGACGGCAATATTTATATAAGGACAAAGATTGAAGATCAAAATGTAATAATAGAATTTGAAGACACAGGCGCAGGTATTGCCGAAGATGTAATTCCAAAAATATTTGATCCGTTTTTTACCACAAAACCGGTAGGAGAAGGGACAGGTTTAGGGTTATCAATTTGTTACAAAATAATTAGAAGTCATAATGGTAAAATGGAAGTAGAAAGCGAAAAAGGTAAAGGAACCAAATTTATAATAGAAATCCCGATTAATTGGACGGCTCAAAATGAAGAAAATAGTGGAAAGCAAACAGAAGTATTGTGATAAATGAAATATAATATACTGGTTACAGATGACGAAATAGATAATTTGCAGTTGTTCAAAAGAACTTTGCGAAGCAATTATAATGTGTTTCTTGCCAATTCAGGATTTGAGGCGCTTGAAATTCTCAAAAGCAATAAGATTGATATGATTATATCTGATCAAAAAATGCCCGGCATGGATGGCGTTGAGCTTCTCAAAAAAACTTTAAATTATGCTCCTGATGCGGTAAGAATTTTGATTACTGCTTATACTGATTCCTCCAGCTTAATCAGAGCTATTAATGAAGGCAAAATTCACAGATATTTGGGAAAACCGTGGAATGCCAATGATTTATTAAATGTAATTGAAGCAAGTTTTGAAGTTTATCAGTTAAATATTGATAATCAGAGTCTTGCACTCGATTTAAAAGAATTGTTTTCCGGAACTATTTCTGCAATTACTGAAGCACTTGATGCAAAAGACCATTATACCTTTGGTAGAAGCAAAAGAGTTACTTATTATTCGCTAAAAACAGGTGAAGCTCTTGGTTTGTCCGATACAGATCTTAGTGAGCTGGAGCTTGCAGGGCTTTTACATGATATAGGAATGATAGGAGTATCTGAAAATATTTTAAATAAACCGGATAATCTTAATGCGGAAGAGTTTGACGAAATAAAGAAACATGTTCTAACAGGCGTTAAAATACTTGAAGAAATTAAACAGTTGCGCTCTGTTATTAGGATTGTTAATTTTCACCATGAAAAGTATGATGGAAATGGTTATCCCTATGGAGTAACAGGGGAGGAAATTCCTATAGAAGCACAAATAATTGCAATTGCAGATGCCTATGACGGGATGACTTCCGACAGAGCATATCGTAAAGGAATTTCTCATGAAAAAGCAGTTGAAGAAATAAAAAAAGCAGCAGGAACTCAATTTTCTCCTAAAGTTGTAGAAGCTTTTCTTAAAATTGCATTAAATGCAAAAGAAGAAATAAAGAATATTGACTTATTCACAAGTAATCAATAGAAAGTGCTGTTTAAATAACCGAAAACAGGCTGTATAAACGATCCTGTATTTCGTTTTCGTCGATTTCTTCTGTAAGCTTATTTATATCTATTGCCATTTGATAATATTTAGCAGCACCTGATTTGTTTTTCATGGCTTGATAGCATCTTCCTTTGTTGTAATAAGCAAGAGCATAGTTTGGATTATGTTTTATTGCTTTTGTAAACATAATAACAGCTTCTTCAGGACTGTTTGTTCCATCAAGATAAACAACTCCAAGATTATTGAAAGCTATTTCATATTTCGGATTTAAACTTATAGCTTTATGATAAGCAATTATTGATTCTTCGATACAATCTTTTTCCCACAGTGCCAATCCTAAATTGCAATATAATTTTGGAATATCCGGATCAAGTTTTATCGCATTGCAATAACAGTCAATAGCGTTATCAAGATCGTTTCTGTCTTGATATACTTCTCCGAGGGCTATAAAAGCATCTATATTTTTCGGGTCAAGCACTATTGCTGTTTGGTATGCAACAATAGTTGCATCCATATTATCTTTAACCTGATGATAAATTGCACCGAGAGCCTGAGAAACTATAGAAGTCCATTCATTATCGGGGTTCAGTCTTATTGCTTTCTGGTATTCGGAAATTGCTCCGTCATAATCCTGAAGCTGAACAAGCGCATAAGCAAGACTATTATGATAAAAACCATTATCAGGTTCGAGTTCAATAGCCCTCTTAAAGGAATTAACCGCACTGAATTTATCTTCTTTTCTGAGATATAAATGTCCTAATTCGTAGAACAAACTCGAATTTATAGGTTCTAATCGAGCAATTTGTTTATAACAGTCGATTATTTCTTCCATATTATTTTTATCGAAATTCTGAAGAACTTCAGCAAGTTTTGCCCATAGGACAATATCATCCTGAGCTGTTAAAAGAGCTTCTCTATAAAAATCGGCTGCTTTCTGGGGATTTTGAAGTTCCACTAAAAGATCGCCAATTTTTGAGTAAAATAAATCTTTTTTGCCTGTACAAAATGCCGCTTTTTCGTAAATTTCAATAGTTTTTGCATAATTTCCGGTCTTTTTATAAAAGCCCGCATTAAATTTATGCCAGAAGATAGAAAAATCCTCAGCATTGCTCTTATAAAGCATTCTGATTATGTCATAATCGTAGGATGCAGTTATTACTCCCGATAAAAAATAATGAATCCCGTAGATAAAAGAAGGCAAACTGAATTCTGTTTGTTGCAATCTTTGTATTATTGTTAGACCCAGGGCAATTCTTGGCTTAGAAGACTTTAATCCTGCGAGTTTGATAGAAATTTTAAAAGCTTTTTCAGCTTCTTTGTAATTCCCCGCTGCTTTCAAAAAATATCCGAGGTAAAGTCTTGCATTAGAGGATTTTGGATCAAGCTCGATTGCTTTTTTGCATTTTTGTATAGCAGAATTTATATCAATATCACCTTTTTCCCACAATAAACTGGCAAGTTTATAATAAACATGGGGGATAGAAGGGTTGATTTCCATAGCTTCAAGATAGTACACGAGAGCTTTATCAAGATCATTTTGATTTGATCTTATAAGATAATTTTCATGTGATTTTTGGGCTAAATCCAAAATATGATTAATATCTGCGCCTGAATAAACAGGGATTTGGCTGTATAGGGTTTCTTTCAGCATCCAAATTTCCTCAATAAACATTCATATCATTTTGGGGTGTCAATATAAGAGCCGATCTTGCTAAAATATTAAAATTAATATATATAAGCTTTTAAGGCTCGTTTAGGGACTGCGGTTAAAATCATAAACGGCTTGTTTGACAAGGCGGTTCTGATTTTAACAAGACAGCTTCTAAAGCAAAAACAAAGTCTTTACCATTCCAAAATTGAGAAACGTATCTCATTATCTATATCGGACATTCTTAACAAAACTTTATAGTTTTTTTAAAAAAGTAATGATTTTAATTGAGATTTGAATTGTAATAGGTTTAATAGTAATAAATTGCAATTTATCCTTAAAGAGTAATAATGGTATAAGCCTTTAATAAATTTCGGAGGTTGGAAGTGTCAAATATTCTTGAAACAGAAAATATACTTAAGCTAGCTAAAGAAGTGTTTATAATTGAAGCAGAATCAATTACAAATCTTATAGAAAAACTTGGACAGCCCTTTGAAGAAGCTATAAACTTGCTTTATAACTGTAAAGGAAGAGTTATCGTTACAGGCATGGGTAAATCAGGACTTATCGGAAAAAAAATTGCAGCAACCTTTTCCAGTACAGGAACTCCGTCATATTTTCTTCATCCTGCAGAAAGTACTCACGGTGATTCCGGTGTTATAACAAGAGAAGATATAGTGCTTGCGATTTCAAACAGCGGGGAAACTTCTGAATTACTTCAGCTTTTGCCGTTAATCAAAAGATTTGGCGTGAAAATGATTTCAATGACAGGAAAATTAAATTCAACACTTGCTAAAAAAAGCGAGGTTACTCTTGATGTTTCAGTGGAAAAAGAAGCCTGTCCTCTTAATCTCGCCCCTACTGCAAGTACTACAGCTACTCTTGCTATGGGAGATGCTCTTGCAGTATGTCTTCTGGAAAAAAGAGGCTTCAGTGCCGAAGATTTTTTACTTTTTCATCCTTCAGGCTCTTTAGGAAAAGGTGTTTTTTGGAAAGTCGAAGACCTTATGATCAAAGAAGAAAAATTGCCTGTTGTTAGTATGGAAAACGATTTTCGTGAAGCTATTCGTGAAATCACCGACAAAAAACTCGGAGTAACTATAGTTGTTGATGAAAACGGAATTTTAAAAGGGCTGTTAACAGATGGTGACATAAGAAGAGCTTTGCAAAAATACACCGACATTTCCGGTTTAAAAGTTAAAGATGTAATGACTATGGGGGCAAAAATCATTGAAAAAGATGCTTTTGCTGCACAGGCTCTGCAAATTATGGAAAAATTTTCTATAACTTCTTTAATAATAACTAAACCAAATGGAATTCCGGAAGGAATCCTTCATATTCACAGTCTTTTAAAAGCAGGGGTGGCATGACAATGATTCAGAACCAAAAAATAGACAATCTTGAACAAAAACTTGCAAAAATAAAACTTGTGGCTTTTGATGTTGACGGTGTGTTGACTAACGGGGAAATAATTTATTCTGAAAGTGGCGAAGAATTAAAGATTTTCAACGCAAAAGATGGTCATGGCATTGTTATGTTGAATTATAAAGGATTTACAACCGCTATAATCACTGCAAGAAAAACTACAGTAGTTGACAGAAGAGCAAAAGACCTCGATATAACCCATGTTTATCAGGGAGCAAAAAATAAATTAAATGCTTTACAGGATTTAATGGAAAAATATAATCTTGATTTGTCAGAAATTGCTTATGTTGGCGATGATATGCCTGATGTTTGTATTCTTGATAAGGTCGGGCTTGCTTTTTGCCCCAATGATGCAGCAAAAGAAGTTAAGAAAATTTGTCATTTTATTTCTTCAAAAGACGGTGGCAGAGGTGCGGTAAGAGAGATTTCCGATTTTATCCTTTCAGGAATTAAAGATAAAACTCTTGTTTGATAGGTGATTAATGCAGGATTATAAGCTCTTTGATTTTGAAAACCCTTTTTAGAATAAGTGTAATAAACTTAACCAGTTTAACCTGATTTGGTCTATAATCTTTTTCGCGAAGTTGAAACCACATAGATACTACTTTTATCAATGTTTTGATTATAGACAATTTTTCATTTGCTTTTAATTTTTTTGACCACAAAATCAAGTTAATACATTCAGATAAAAAAGGGCGATATTCTAATAATCTGCCTTTTTGGGGTTTCAAGGGTTTACATTTGTATTCAGTTCCTTCAATACCGTCTGTAAAATATATTTTGTCAGGGATTATAATAAAATCGTTATTTATCAGTAGTTTTAAAATAAAATAATAACTAACTTTATCAAAATCCCATTTAGTTTTTAAAAAATATAAAATACTTTCTCTGTGGTGCAAACCATAAAACATAATGTCTGAATGTGCATTTAAAAAATTTATAATACGCCTGTGCAAAGATAATTTGTCGCTCAAGTCGGGCATTTTAAATATTTCTGTTTTCTGATTTTCTCTATATAAAGACTTAAAACCTGTAAAAACAGATTCTTTGTTTTTTACTTTTGACAGACAAATTTCAATAAACTCGGGATGCCATTCATCATCATCCGCCGCCCACATAAAATATTCACCGGAAGCTTTTTCAAGTACAAATTTGAAATTATAAACTACTCCAATATTTTTATTCTGTTTAAAATATTTAATCCTGTTATCTTTTTCAGCGTATTCTTTTGCGATTTTCTCAACTTGAGAATCAGGTGAACAATTATCAGAAATTATTATTTCAAGATTTTTATATGTTTGATTTGTTATGTACTCAAGAGTGTTTTTTAGCCCTTCAGGTCTGTTATAAGTAAATATACCAACACTAATAAGTCTTTGTTGCTCAGATTCATTTTGCATTATTCTAGTCCTTTATAATATCTGAACATTTATAATTTTAACCAAATATTCAGAGCTTAAATAGAGTTAATTTGAATTATATAGTTCATTAGGAATAGCATATAAAAGTGAAGTCCGAAATTCCTGACTGAATTTAAAAGTATAATTACTTAGTATACTGTTTAAATATAATGGAATTTCATAAAAATCTTCATTTTTGTGATATAAACATACTGCCAATTGTGGTCTGTCTTTTATAAGAGTGTTTTTAGCGCCTATTAACGCACCTAATTCAGCCCCTTCTACATCAAATTTAGCAAAATCAAGTTTATTTATGTTATTTTCACGCATAAATTCGTCTATCGAAATAGTTTGAACTGAGTGATATAGTTCTGTTTCAATATCTTTAAATTTATTTTTCGAATTATTTTCCCGGTTATTATCAAATATCAGGTGAGAACCAAATCCTTGATTTTTTAACTGTATTGTTTTTTTGCTATCCCAAAGAGCATATTCAAACATTTCAATTTTATCAGAATTAGAAATAGTTGTTGAAAATGGTTTTTTAGCAAACATTTTATATAGCGGTTCAAATGCATAAATTTTTTCTATTTTTGGAAAATGATTTAAAAATTTTACAGATGTATCTCCATCATTTGCGCCACAATCAAAAACAACTTTAATTGCCTCCTGATTAATAAATTAAAAATATTCAGTATTTGCCTTATCCAAAGTTTTAATAATATACTCAAAAAGTTTATCATAGCCTTCTTTATTGGATTTTGCATTTATTACAAGATCATAGAGTTTTCTATCTTCATCAGATTCAAGAATAGATTTTACTTTATTGAACTTTTCCGAATTATTAGTCATAAAATCTTCAGAAATCTTTATGACTGAAGGATGTTCAAAACATATAACATTATCAATAAAATTAACCAGCCAGTCAAAAGCTTTATGGTTAATATAGGTAAAATTTTGAATATTATAAGTTTGCAAAATATCATGTATCGAATGAAGATTGGCTGATGTAATTACAATCAAGTCATATTCAGATTCAATTGTTTTAATATCTGCTATGTTTATGATCTCAAGATTATCAATAATGCCTGATTTAAAAGAATCTAAGAAACACACAATTTTTACATCTTTTCTGGTTAATTCAAGAAGTCTCTTAAGGAAAATGCCTACTTTTAATGATCCATATATACATATTCTCGAATTCAAAGGTATATTATCAGTTAAGTTTACAAACATGTGTATCCTCTCAATTTTATATAAACTGCCAAAATAATTATAATTGTACAACTGGTACCGTATAATTACAGCTTTTATAACTCCATTTCTACTAGATTTAATTTTAAATTCAAATTTTTTATTATATTTTCAATTTCATTTTTGTAGTTCGAGTTCATGATTATAACTGTTTTTATATTATATTTGTGGATTTCTTCTGGGGCAATTATTATATGCCCTGTCCCTACAATATGTTTGCCTTGTTTATTAGGGTTTATATCGACTAAAAAATCAACAAGTTTACAGTCTTTGTCGACTAAATTTAAAAAAGTAACGCCTTTACCTGCTGCGCCCCATACAACAATATTTCCGTTTTGTTTTAAATTTTCAAGTTGTAATTTAAGTTTCGCTAAAATTTGTTTTTCTGTTTTTACATAATTTAATGCCAAATCTTTTAAAGAATTTTCTTTATCAACACTTGCTTTTATCCATAAATACTGTCCTTCAAAAATTTTTTTTATGTAGTCAACTTTAAAACCTGCGGCTTCAAAAGCATATTTAAGAGATTTTTCACTAAAATATCCAAAATATTCATAACAATAATCCCAAATGGCTTTGTTTTCCAATTTCCATTCGATATTAGGAGTTTCAAGATAAACTTTAGCATTGGTAGAATTGCTTAAATTTTTTCTTATAGTTTTTAAAACTTCAAACAATTCAGGAATAACTTCCAGAACATGTCTTAATATTACAACATCTGCATTTAAATTTGCATGTTTTTCTCCATAAAATTCTTTCCTGAAAATCAGTTTATTCTCTATTTCCTGAAAATCACCTTTAAAACTTGGATCAAAACCGATACCCGAATTATTTGATTCATCTTTTTCAACTAATTTATGAAGAAAAGCCCCATTGCCTGCGCCAATTTCTATTATTTTGCAATTTTGAACTTTTTCTTCATAAAGCAGATTATTAGTTAATTTTTCAATATAATCTTGATAATATTTGGAAAATGTCGAAGCATTATCATAATTGTCTCCATATTTAAGCTTAGACAAATCAAAGCTTGTATTAAAAATAAATTCACAATTATTACATATTGCTAATTTTATATCACCTCTATCTATATTTCGGGCAGTTTCACGTTCTTTCAAAACAAAGTTTTGAATAACAGGAACATTATCACGCTCCAAAAACATCTCGATTTTCTCTGATTTACAGATAGGACAACATTTAATTAAATCCATTATTTACTCCGATTTTAAAACTATATCATTACATGAAACAATTCTGTTAATACACTTACAACACTTTTTATTATAAACAGGGTCATCCCATCTTACACCGTCCGAATAATCGGTATTATAAACGTTTTCTATTTATAGCTTTTAATTGCATTTATAACATATTCAGTCTCTTCATTTTTCAGGTCAGGGAATAACGGAAGCGTTACAAACTCTTTCCAAATACGGTCAGCCACAGGTGTTTCGTTTTTGTACTTATAAAACAGCGGATGCATAGTTAAAGGCATATAATGAACTCCTGTCGCAATTTCTTTTTCAGTCATGTATTTAAGGAATTTGTCCCTTTCCTGAATCCGGAGCATAAATATATGGTAAGACGAGTTTTCGAGTTGATAAGGCAAACCTATTTTTGCAAAATTCAAATCCTTGACACCGTCTATATATTTTTGGAGAATATTTCTTCTTTTCTGATTCATATAATCAAGTTTTGAGAGCTGTGCAAGTGCAATAGAGGCGGCAAGATCATTCATGTTGTATTTATAGCCTATATCGGATATTTCATAATACCAGTGAAGAACGTTAGGAGTACTGTCCGTGTTTTCACTCAGTCTTTGCCAGGTGTCTTTATTTATACCTATCCATCTTGAATGTCTTAGAGGTTTAATTAATTCCTGATCGTCAGAACAAATCATTCCGCCGTCACCTGATGTCATACATTTTTTTTCTTCAAAACTGAAGCAGCCGATATCTCCCCAGGTTCCGAGTTTTTTACCTTTATATTCACCACCGGCTGTATGGGCACAGTCTTCAATTACTTTCAAGTTTTTCGATTTTGCCCAGTTCATTAATTTATCCATTTCGACGGGATGCCCGCCAAAATGAACAGGTATAACAGCTACACAGTCTTTATCATATTTTTTATCAAGATCTTCAAGCGAAATCCCTAAAGTTTCTTCATCTATATCTACAAAAACCGGTTCAAGGTTATTATATAAAGCCGCCATTGCAGTAGCAGCAAACGTCATAACAGGAACCAGTACCTTTTTCCCCGGAGAGAACTTGTATGCGGATAAAGCCAGATGAAGAGCTGCCGTGCAGGAGTTCACGCCTATTGCTTCTTTGCAGCCGATAAAATCCGCCCATTTATGTTCAAATTCTTTTACCTGTGGACCAAGTCCGAGCCATGCCCGAGAAAATGCAGCCTTAATATTTTCAAGCTCTTCTTCCCCTACACAGGGTTTAAAAAGTCTTATCGTCATTGATATTTCTCCTTGAATTCACTAAAAGTTTTATTTTTGGAGTCTTTTTCTGAAATAATTCTATTTTCGCATTCAGGCCATTTTATTCCTATCAAAGGATCATTCCAGCTGATAGCAGCTTCGTAGCCTTGAGCATAGAAATTTGTAACATTATAAGATACCAAAGTTTTATCAACTAACGTCTGATATCCATGAGCAAATTCTGTTGGAATGTACAACATCTTACGGTTTTCAGCAGATAATTCTACTCCAAACCATTGTAAATAGGTTTCTGAAGCTGGTCTGATATCTACAATTACGTCATAAATAGCTCCAACATGACAACTGATAATTTTTACTTCTTCGTAAGGCGGTTTTTGATAGTGCATACCTCTTAAAGTACCGGCTTTGTGGTTAAAAGATATGTTTGACTGAACAATATCAGAATTTAAGCCCAATTTTTCAAATTCTTTTTTACAAAAACAGCGTGAAAAAAAACCTCTCTCATCTTCAAGAGGTTCTATCTCTATAATATAAGCACCTTTTAATTTTGTTTCCGTAAACTTCATCTGTTTTCCTTTTAGTCCTTCCAGATTTTCCACGGAGCATTACCGCTTTCCCATAGCTCTTCGAGCCTTATTTTATCCCTCATTGTGTCCATGGGAAGCCAAAAATCATTATGTTTTCTAGCGGCAAGCTCATTTTTTTGTGCAAGAAGCTTTATTGGCTCTGATTCAAGAGAGGTTATATCTGAGTCAAGATAATCAAAAATTTTAGACCCGAATACAAAAAATCCCCCATTTATCCAGTTGCCGTCGCCTTTTGGCTTTTCTTGGAAATCTTTAACCATTCCGTCTTTAATTTCAAGCAAACCATAACGGCCCGGTGGCTGGACAGCCGTAACTGTTGCAGTAACTTTGCGTTCATAATGATAATCAATTAATTCTTTTATGTTTACATTGCTTACCCCGTCACCGTAGGTTAAGCAAAAAGTTTCATCTTTCTCTATATAGGGTTTAATCCGTTTTAATCTTCCGCCTGTATTTGTCTTGTCGCCTGTGTCTACAACAGTTATTTTCCAGGGGTCGGATTGGTGGTTATGTAGTTTCATATTATTACTGCAAGTATCAAAAGTAATATCTGATTGATGAAGAAAGTAGTTTGCGAAATATTCTTTAATAACATAGCCTTTATAACCCGTACATATAATAAAATCATTTATTCCGTAATGTGAATAAACTTTCATAATATGCCACAAGATAGGCTTTCCGCCTATTTCAATCATCGGCTTTGGTTTTAAATGGGATTCTTCGCTAATCCTTGTCCCAAGACCGCCGGCTAAAATAACAGCTTTCATAATTTTTTCCAAACAAAATGATAACTACAATTTATATTATCATTTTTTTGAGGAAATAAGCTTCAAATATTTAATGTATCTTATAATTAGTCTGTAATAATTGTGTTTTTGTGAAAAATAAAGTTTCAGTATTTTGAAAATGTTTTTAAAATAAAGCATAGGGTGATTTTTATAAATCTGTATAAAACAGTGTATTCTCTTTTCGTCCTTAACACCGGTTGTTCTTGAAATCTCAAGCCGCCTGTAATAAAAAAGAGTTTCTTCAATTCTGTAAAACTTCTTATTGTCAGCTACAAAATACAGCCAGAAATCAAAATCTTCCCAGCCATATATCATGTTTTTGTTGTAGCCTTTGTATTTTTCCCAGTCGGATTTTTTGTATAAAGCTGTTATAAAAACAACGTTCCCCAGTAAAAAATCAGGAAATTTATACGGTTTAAAAGAACAAAGCCTGTTTATTGCGCCAAAGTATTGACCTAACGAGTAAACAACGGATATTTCAGGCTGTTGTTCAAAAACCTTTAAAGCTTTTTCTAGATATTCGGGAGCCAGTTTGTCGTCAGCATCAAGAGGAAGTATGTATTCGCCTTTAGCATGGACGATTGCTGTGTTTCTTGCCACGGAAGGCCCTTGATTAACTGAATTTATAACTGTTGTTTTTGGTTTATTGTAGTCGGATAAAATTTTGTTTGTATAATCATCGCTGGAACCGTCATTGATAATAATTATCTCAAAGTCATCAAATGTCTGACACAAAACAGATTCGACGCATTCATCTATATAGATGCCCTGATTGTAACAAGGGATTATTACAGATACTTTTGGATTGCTCATTATTCTACACAAGCCTTAAACTACGTTATAAGTATAGCATTTTTTAATCAGGTAACAAAAAAGTTAAACCGTAATGTTGAAAGAGAGGTTCATGTTAATATTTATTTTAGTGAATCATAATTTGGACGTTTAAAATTGCTGTCTTTAAAAAATCCTCAAGAAATTTTATATAAGGTTTTTGGATATAAAACATTTCGTGGCAAACAACAGGAAATCATTGAACATATTTTAAATGGAAATGATGGTCTTGTTTTGATGCCTACAGGCGGAGGAAAATCTCTTTGTTTTCAAATACCCGCTCTTTGCTTTGAAGGAATTACAGTTGTTATTTCTCCTCTAATAGCACTTATGCAGGATCAGGTCAACGCTCTAAAACAAGCGGGTGTCAGAGCTTCTGTTTTGAATTCAACTTTAAACGCCGAAAAATCAAATTTGGTTGAGGAACAAATATTTAATAATGAGCTGGATCTGGTATATGTTTCACCTGAAAGATTGAATACAGAAGGCTTTTTAAATCTTTTGAAAAAATCTAAAATTTCACTTTTTGCAATTGATGAAGCTCATTGTGTATCGCAATGGGGACACGATTTTAGACCTGAATACACCAAATTTTCAGCACTAAAAGAAATATTCCCCAATGTTCCAAGAATTGCATTAACAGCTACTGCTGATGAACTAACGAGAATAGATATTATAAAAAATCTTAATCTTGAAAACGGAAAAGTTTTTGTATCCAGCTTTGACAGACCAAATATTGAATACACAATAAAAATTAAAGATAACGAAAAAAAACAGCTTTTAAATTTTATTAAAGAAGATCATCGGAATGATTCAGGTATTGTTTATTGTATTTCAAGAAAAAGGGTTGAAGAAGTCGCAGCGTATTTAAAAAAAGAAGGATTTAACGCTCTGCCTTATCATGCAGGTTTAGATAAAAAAATACGAGAGAAAAATCAGGAAAAATTTATTAAAGAAGAATCAATGATAATGGTTGCAACAATTGCTTTCGGTATGGGAATTGACAAACCTGATGTAAGATTTGTCGCACATCTTGACTTGCCTAAAAGCGTAGAATCTTATTATCAAGAAACAGGTCGTGCAGGTCGTGACGGTTTGCCGGCTGATGCATGGATGGTTTACGGGTTAAAAGATATTGTTCAGTTAAAACAATTTATAGAAAGCTCTACGTCATCTCCAGAGCAGAAAAGAATTGAACATCAAAAATTAAACACATTGATAGGCTATGTTGAAACAGTTAATTGCAGAAGAAGGATTTTATTGGATTATTTTGCAGAAGAATTAAAAAACGATTGTAAAAATTGTGATAACTGTTTAGAACCGCCTGTAACTTATGATGCAACGGTTGATGTCCAAAAAGTTTTGTCCTGTATTTATAGAACCCAAACAGACAGGTATGGCTTCGGGGGAGGGCATATAATAAATATTTTGTTGGGCAAAGATGACGAAAAAGTGAAAAAATTCAAGCATGACAAACTAAGCACTTTTGGTATCGGCAAAGATGTCTCAGAATCTCAATGGAAGTCTATTATCAGGCAAGTTGCCATATTAGGATTTGTCGAGATGGACATGCAATATTCAACGCTAAAAACCAATCTCGAGGCTAATGATGTTTTAAGGGGCAAGCAAAAGGTTGAATTAAGAAAATTTATTTTAGAAAGCAAAGTTAAACTTAAAAAACCAGCTCCTGCAAAAAAAGCCGTACTAACTGCTGACGCTGATGTTGAATTGTTCAATGAACTTAAAAAAATCAGATTATCTTTCGCTCGTGATGAAAATATGCCGCCATATATTATTTTTAATGACAAAACCCTAATAGAAATGGTAAATAACAAACCCGAAACCCTTGATGATATGTCAGAAATATCGGGAGTGGGGGAACACAAGCTGAAAAAATACGGCTTAGCTTTTTTAAATGCCATAAATGGATAAATTTGATAATAAAAAGAAAAATCTCTTTAAAGCGGTAGTAATTTACTTTAAGAGATTTTCTTTAAATATTATAGAGTTATATTTTTATCTGTTGTTTCTGAAACAATCAGAACAGTAAACAGGTCTATCGCCTTTAGGCTCAAAAGGAACAGTTGTTTCTATGCCGCAACCAGCGCAAACAGCACTGAACTGAGGTCTGCTGGATCCGCCACCGTATCCGCCTCTGCCGCCGCCGCCATATCCGCCGCCGCCACCGCGTGAGTCATTCGCTTTTCTGTTTGCTCTGCAAGATGCACATCTTTTTGGGGTAGAATATCTTTTTTGAGCGTAAAATTCTTGATCTTCAGCACTGAATGTGAAACCTTGCCCACAATCTGCGCATTGTAATTCTTGGTCTGTGAAATTTTGATTGAACATTTTGATTCTCTTTCTTTGAAATTAAAATATATTTTTACTACCAATTATATTATTAAACAAGTTTAAAAAAAGACAAGTATTAAGTAGGTAACAAAAATTTTAAACAGTTATGCCGAGTTAAATAAAACTCTCAATCTTCAACTATATTCGTATTTTTCGATTTTTACTCAGAATGACGAAAACGTTAAGATTTTTTATTTGTTACTTAGTGTATCATACTTAAAAAATTTAATGACCAAATAAAAGTTCGGGGATATATTTAATGTAAAATAATATTGAGATTAAGGGTTCTATAATGAGTATTTGAAAAGTCTGAAAATAGATAGTGGAAGTTAAATGAATATATGGGTTGATGCGGATGCCTGTCCGTCCGAAATTAAAGATATCATTATAAAAGCTGCACTCAAGCGGTGTATTCAAACAGTATTTGTTTCGAATAAAATTATTTCAATTCCTCAATCGCCTTTTATTTCTACAGTAAAAGTTTCTCAAGGTCCGGATGTGGCGGATGAATATATAGCTGAGAACGCTAATAATGCGGATTTGGTTATAACTCAGGATATACCTCTTGCCGCCATGCTTGTTCCAAAAGGAATTGTCGTAATAAGTGTTCATGGCGTTCTTTTTACGCACGCTAATATTGGAGAAAGGCTTTCTGTAAGAAATTTTATGAGTGAATTAAGGGATACTGGTATTCAGACAAGCGGACCAAGACCTTTTAGCACTAAAGATAAACAGAAATTCGCAAATACATTTGATCAGCAGCTGGTAAAACGTTTAAAATACAAATAAATCTAAAATAAAAACGGATACAGTTTTATTGACTGTATCCGTTAAGATAAAGATATTTTTTGTTTTTTAAAAATTCTCTCTAGTGGTTGCAGCCGCAACTGCAAGAATTTGAAATTGTTTTCAAAACACCGTTCAAGTAATTTGAAACAAGAAGCTCAGGCGCTTCGGTTGGTGCTCCAATAATAACTGTAATTCCTTGCTCTTTAAGCATTTTTTGGGCAGGTACACCCATTCCTCCTGCAATAATAATATTAGCGCCATTTTCTTTTACCCATGGAACCATATATTCATGGCACTGTCCTGAAGGAGCTATAGTTTCTTTTGAAATAATCTCTTTTGAATTATCATCAACTTCAATGAAAGTAAATATCTTACAGCTTCCAAAATGTATACATAATTTATCATTTTCGGTAGGTATTGCAAATTTCATTTTTATCTCCTCTTTCTTTTTTTATTCTAGTTCTAAAATTCTTTCATTAAGGGCTTTGAGTCTTGATTCAATAGTCTGTTTTTCTACTTTTATTAAATTTAACTCATCAGTCGCTGATTTGATTTTAGAATTGCCGCAGCTGATTATAACGGTTTCTTTGTTAAATTTGATTCTACTATTATCGTTCATCATTCGGCCTTTTCTGCATCTTCTTCTCTGTCCTGTTCTTGAAGGACCATTCCCGTCAAAATTTGGCATAGTAGTCTCCTTTATTTTTTCTAACAACTCATAATAACAATTACGATTATAATAACACTTGACAATTATAATTGTCAAGTTAGTTTAATATTTATAAATTTTCTGATATAATAAAATCAATAGTAATAGGTATTGTGATAAGAAATGGAAGTTAACGAAAATTTACCTGTATATTCAATGGGAATTGCCGCACAAATTCTTAATGTTCATCCAAGAACCTTGAGAATTTACGAGGCTGAAGGTTTAATAAAGCCACAAAGACATGGCGGGAAACGAATGTTTTCAAAAAATGATTTAACAAGAATTGAATGTTTGAGAAAGCTTATTCATGAAGAAAATTTGAGTATACCTGGCATTAAAAGACTTCTTGATTTCACTCCTTGTTGGAAATTAAAAAAATGTTCACAAGAAAAGCGTTCAAAATGTTGTGAACTTAGCGGACAAAAGAAAAAGTGTTGGGAATTTTCACAAAAAACCTGTAAAAAAACCTGTGAAAAATGTGAAATATATTTAAAAGAGAATACATATGTATGAAGACTTAGATGATAATTTTTTTGATAAAGTTTAATTTTTCTGTCTATATCAAGTAACTTATTAAATTAGTTAAATAATTTCCAAATAGCGTCAAAATTTCTCCTCTATTTGGACGATATTTAAAATAATATTATTAATGAAACACTTCTCTTGTCTGTAAAAGAAATTTTAAAAGTTTTAGCGAAAAGCAGCTTTTGTTAGTTTGTTTTAGAATCATTAACGCAGATAAAACCAATGTTTTATTAATTAAACAGCTTTTACACGCAGCTTGAATCTTTATAAAATATAATTATATAAAAAATGATTTTGAATTTTTTCATAACATCTTTATATTTGCTGACTGATAGGCTACACATCTAATTATTAATGTTTTTATATTTGGCTCTAAAGAGTTTTTTTGAATATAAATAAAAAGTTTACTCTTTTTACAATATACTTTATACTGTGTTAAAAAGAACATGATTTATTAACAATAGTTTGTATTAAGAGTTGGATAAGAAGGTGGAATTTGATGTTGAGAAAGGTTTTTACATTACTATTTTTGTTTGTTAGTTTAATCGTTGCAGCTAATTCTGCAAATGCCACGGCCGGACATGTTGTTACAGGAGTGGGAGCTATAAACCAGAGTGTGGCAGGAACATCCACAGCTATGCCTCTTGATGCTTCAGGAGCTTTATACTGGAATCCTGCTACAATTACCGGACTTGATTCTTCACAAGCTCAAATAAATGGAGAAGTTATGTTTGTAAATCTCCATTTGAAATCCTCTGTAGAGCCTAATGCGTTTGGAGCAGGAGTTCCCTCAACGCATTTGGAAGACAGTACCCGAAGTAAATTAGACATTATGCCTCTACCAAGTTTTGCCTATGTATATAAGGACAAAAATAATAAATGGGCGACCGGTGTTTCTGCCAATGTAGTCAGTGGTTTTGGAGTATATTTCCCAAAAACATCAACTAATCCGATTTTAACATCACAGCCTCCTAACGGTTACGGTTTTGGAGAAATAAAAACAAAATATGTGCTTGTTCAGGTTTCTCCTGCATTTGCTTACAAAGTAACAAAAAGTTTGTCTGTTGGTATTGCGCCTGTACTTGATATTGCTTCTTTAAATTCGAGTCCTTTTGCCGGTGCAGTTCCTGATGATGCAAACGCTGACGGATACAAAACTTACCCGAATTCTAATACTTCATGGACTGCAGGAGCCGGAGTTCAAGGCGGAATCTATTATGAGAACAACGGAATTCACGCAGGGGCTTCTTTAAAAAGTCCTCAATGGATGGGAAATTTTCACTTTAAAGGTCTTGATGAGCTTGGCAACAATCGTAATTATAATTTCAGGCTTAACTTTCCCATGATTGCCAGTGTAGGTCTTGGTTATTCCAGAATACCAAAATTAAAATTAATGACCGATGCAAGATATATTAACTATTCAAATACCCAGGGTTTCAAGGATGCCGGATTTGACCCGAATACCAGTGCTGTACAAGGATACGGGTATAAAAGTATATATGTCTTTAGTACAGGCGGAGAATATGAAGTTAATAAAAACCTTAGTTTAAGGCTGGGGTATTCGTATAATAATAACCCTATAAGAGATCATGATACATTCTTTGTATTGGGTTCACCTGCTATTATACAAAATCACATCACAGCCGGTGCAACATACAAAATAACAGACAAAATTGATGTTTCATTAGCTTATGTTTTAGGGATAAAAAACACAAGTCAAGGAAAGTTCCAAAGTGTTTCAGGTCCTGTGAATAATACAGAGGTAAAAACTACTATGGGCGAACAAAGTGCTGTTTGTAGCCTTAGGTATAAATTTTAATCTCTTATAGGTTGACCGAAAAAATCAAACAAAAATATATTTAGTTGTTCGAAGTTTTTGATATAGAAAAAAGGCTTTAGGTTCTGCCTAAAGCTTTTTTCTATAAACTAATCTGACTTTGGACTATCTTCGGAAAAATGTTATTGATGAATTCTTTATTTTGTCTATAAAAGACAGCTTCTTAAAAATTGCATACTTTTGCCTTTGAAAATTCAGATATTAATAGATTTATAACAAACCTTTTTCCTCAAGATAATTTAAAATCCATTTTTCCATTTTTGGGGTTGGTTTTGTATTATCTTGTTCGCAAGCGGTTTTAAATAATTTCCATAATTCAGGATTAAACATTAATGTTGTTCTTTTGGTCTTATTTCTTGTAAGTTCTAGTATTTTATCGGTTTTTGACATTATTATCACACCAAGTGTACTTAATATACGCATAGAATAGTATGTATTTTTATGCTTGTATAGTTGATGTGATTATGCATAATAATTAGTATGTATAAATACTACACATAACCGTTTTTCAAAAATAAGAGCGAATCTGATGAATTTTTCCAATTTTATAAATATTTCCATTGAACCAGAGCTTTTAAAAGCCTTATTATTTGGGTTATTTAAAAATACAAAATTGAAAAGAGAATGAGAATGCCTGATATAGAGTTACAACAGAACACAAAGCCCTGTATTATAGGAAATTTAAGATTTTTTAGAGGCTGTATATTTGCTATTTTATTTTCAGGCATGCTGTTTTAAATACATTTGTTGTTCTTACACTATTGTATATTATTGGAGTTTTTATATTTATTGGTTATTTTTTAAAACAGGAGGCAAGAAATAACTTTTAATTTAATTATTGCTAAAATTATATTAAGAGTGCCAACTGTTTGTAATATACAGATTCATTAATTCAAAATTATTTTTGACATCATCAACTGTATTACAAGAAATTCCTTGAATCGTTGCATAATTTGACATAGCTTGAACAATTTGATTTATATCACTATACAGCCAATTATTTGGCAAATTTTGTATAGAATCATATTGATGTAAATTGTTATAATGCCACCAATTTATATGCTTATCCCAAAAGCGTCGAGGGCGTCGAAATAGCGTCGAGCATAAAAAAAGAGCTTCAACGGAAATCGCCGAAACTCTTTTTTAAAAACTCTCCCCATCGGGGGCGAAAATAGAATTTATAGCTCAAAATATTTTGGATTTTGTTTCAAGTAAAAAATCCTATAATATGTTGTTTTTATTGGAAAAAATAAGAAAACCATTATAATCTATTTCTATTAAAACATTTTTGCATGATAAAATTTTTTTAATTATTTAAATAAAAGGGTAAGAAATGACAGAAAATAAATTGATTATTTTCGAGGGAAAAAAAATCAGAAGAACTCTTCATAATGATGAATGGTATTTTTCAATTGTTGATGTTGTAGAAGTATTAACAGACAGCATAAATCCGACAGATTATATAAAAAAAATTAAAAAAAGAGATCCCGAACTTTCCGAAGGGTGGGGACAAATTGTCACCCCCCTTCCAATTGAAACAGAAGGCGGAAAACAAAAACTTAATTGTTCAAATACAGAAGGTGTTTTCCGTATAATTCAATCTATTCCAAGTAAAAAAGCTGAACCATTCAAGAGATGGCTTGCAAAAGTTGGTTATGAAAGAGTACAGGAAATTGAAAACCCTGAACTTGCACAGCAAAGAATGAAAGAAATATACAAAGCCAAAGGTTATCCTGACAGTTGGATTGAAAAAAGAGTCAGAGGAATTGCCCTAAGGGAAGAATTAACTGACGAATGGCAAAAAAGAGGAGTAATCGAAGGTAAAGAATATTCGATATTAACTGCCGAAATTGCAAAAGCTACTTTTGGAATGACACCTTCCGAATATAAAGATTATAAAGGATTAAAAAGAGAAAATTTAAGAGATCACATGACCGACCTTGAGCTTATCTTTTCAATGCTTGGTGAAGCTTCAACAACAGAAATTGCAAAAAATACAAATGCGCAGGGATTTAAGGAAAATCATGAAGTTGCAAAAAAAGGCGGTAAAATTGCAGGAGATGCAAGAAAACAGCTTGAAAAAGAAAGTGGTAAAAAAATTGTGTCCAAAAATAATTTTTTAGCTTCAAACAAAAATTTGCAAATATCAAATGACCAGTTAACCAGCGATTAAAATTCAGACCGCATTTAAAACCAAATTAATATGCTTTTATTCCGGCATGATAAAAATATAAATCCCACAGAGAAAAGTATAAAAAGTAACAGAAAATAACAGTTGCATAAATTTTTGATAAACTTGTTTTATTTGTATATTATATTTGAAGTATTATTATAAAGAGAAAATTAATCTTTAATATACTTATTATAGATAAGGAATAATTATAATGAAAGAAAAGCTTGTCTTTGGATTTGATTTAGGTAAAGCCAGCATAGGAATTTGCGTTAGGGTCGGACATGAGATAAAACAATTAAAATCTATGCTTATAAACCCAGAATATGCGGATGTTTCAGAAAACAGAAAAAGAAGAAGAGCTAAATTAACAAGAGATGCACATAAATCAAGAGAAAAATATTTAAAAACAATATGGGAAAAAGCTAATTTATCACCTTTGGAAAATAATGATACTAG
>JBAWVS010000007.1 GCA_037147175.1 bacterium | reverse complement strand
TGCATAGGATAGTAACTTAAAAAAATTCTGACTGGACATCGGGGCATGATATACTTCAGATCAAAACACAAGGGATGCTCTTTTAAATGCATTTAGTCCAAAAAGATATGATAGGAGTAAAAATTATCAAGTTTCACAATGTCCAGATGGAATAATTTTGAGGACATCGGATCCGCAATGGTCTTCTTCTGATTTGACATATATAGATGCACGATTTGGTGCGATGAAAAGCGATAAACGAGAATTATTGCTAAAACCAATTATTGCAGCTTTTAATGCAAATGCTGCTCCAATTAATCTTGATATGAATGCATAAAGAATTAGTACATCTGAACAATTATAAATAATATCCAAATCATAAAAAATAATGGTTATGGATATTATTTTTTTCGATATAAGTTTAAGTAAATTCTCGTTGAAAGCAAAATATTCTCTTTCAGAGACCAGCTATTTACCTGCCAAAGAAAGAGATATAGAAACAATATTTTCTATGGGAAATGGCTATATAGGCACAAGAAACAGTCTTGAAGAGCTTTATCCCCAAAGTTCACCGGGGAGTTTTCTAGCAGGGTTTTATGAAAAAGATATTTTTAATGATTTTAATATTTTAGTTAAAATTCCGGATTGGACAAGCATAAAAATCTTTGTAGAAGATGAAAAGGTTGATTTAATTAATAATAAAACTATTTTTCATAGGAGATATATTGATTTAAATAACGGATGCACGGTCAGGGAATGGCAATGCGTTGATAAGATCGGAAGAATTTCCAGTATTAAAATAATTAAATTTATATCTGTTTCTAATAAACATGAATTAGGTAAATGTCTTCTTATCAGGCCTGAAAATTACACCGGAAATTTAAGGGTATTATCGGGAATTGACTGCAATACAGCAGATTTTAATTATTTAATTAATCAAAATATATCTACTGACTCTTATTCATCAGTGTTGATGAAGTCAAAAACCAGTAATAAAGAATTAATTATGCTTCAAAAAAGTAATTTGAGCTGTATTGACGATGTTGTCTACAAAAATACAAATACTAATAATCAGATTATAAATAATTTCAGCGGAAGCTTTGAAGAGTTTAAGTGGTTGGCTGAAGCAGGAAAAATTTATTGTGTAAAAGCCATAACAACGGCCTACAGTAATATGGACACACAAAATTTAAAAGAATCGGCAGAAAAAAATATTATAGAGCTAGGTCAGGATTTTTTTGAAACAAGCGCAAAAAAACATGTTGAAAAATGGAGAACAAGATTTGCTGAATCAAATGTAAAAATTTCCGGCAATGAATGTGACCAAAAATTTATTGATTTTGCACTTTATCACTTGATTATTTCAGGTGAATTCAGCGGAGATAAGTATTCAATTCCTGCAAGAAATCTTTCAGGCGAAGCCTATAAAGGTCATGTTTTCTGGGATACTGAAATGTTTCTCTTGCCGTTTTTTACTTACACAAAGCCTGAAATCGCCAAAAAATTACTTTTGTACAGATATAATACGCTTGATGGTGCAAGAGAGCATGCGACCGAGACTGGATTTAAAGGGGCATCTTTTGCCTGGGAATCGACAGATTCAGGTCGTGAAATGACTCCGTCTCATGTAATACTTCCAAATGGTGATGCTGTTTTTATTTTATCGGGTCAATATGAAAATCATCTTTCGTCTGATATTGCCTATGCTATCTGGAAATACTGGCAAGCGACAGAGGATAAAGAGTTTTTGGTAAATCATGGTGCTGAAATTGTATTTGAAACAGCAAGGTTTAGCGAAAGTTTGTTAAGGTTGGAAGATGAGGGTCTTTATCATATTCCAACAGTTATAGGACCTGATGAATATCACGAAAAAGTTGATGATAACGCTTATACGAATTATTTAATTCAAAATAACTTCGAAATTGCAATTAAAATTTATGATTTTCTGGAAAATAGTTTTAACGAAGAACTCTTACTTCTTAAGAAAAAAATTAAACTTAAAAATTCAGAGATTAAAAACTGGAAAAAATATAAAGATAAAATATATACAGGTTTTGACCAAAAGACAGGGATATTTGAGCAGTTTAAAGGGTTCTATGATTTGGAATATATAGACTTAAAACAGTTTGAACCCAGATCTGTGCCTATGGACATAATTTTAGGTTCAGAAAAAATAAAAAATACACAGGTAATAAAGCAGGCAGATGTTTTAATGTTTTTATATCTTTTTGGAGAAAACTTTTCAAGGGATATAATTCTTGCAAATTACGAATTTTACGAGCCAAAAACAGGTCATGGAAGTTCTTTAAGTCCGAGTATTCATAGTTTAGTAGCAGCAAGACTTGGAAAAACAGAGGATGCTTACAACTATTTTGTTAAAAATGCACGAATTGACCTTGATGATCAATTTGGTAATTCCGCAGGTGGAATACATATAGCCTCGCAAGGTGGTATTTGGATGTCTGTTGTTATGGGCTTTGCAGGGATGTACCCGACTGACAAGGGTTTAATTTTTGATCCTCACTTGCCTGAAGCATGGGAAAATCTTGAATTCTCTGTTAAATGGCTGGGACACGATTTGAATATTAAGTTAAACAAAGAAGAAATAACTTTCTTTCTTTCAGAAAGCAATAATGAGAGTTCATTCTCTACTAACAAAACTATTTTTGTCAGTTTAGGACAAAACAACTGGAAAAAATTAAATATAAATACAAGTTATTATGGAGTTCAGTTAAGCTATAACAACTGGAACTGGAAGGATTAAGAACATGAAAAAGATTTTATTGCCTTTGGATGGTTCAGAGGCTTCGCTAAAAGCATTTATACCGGCAAAAAGTCTTGCAGAATTGCTTGAGACAACTCTTTGTATTCTTCATATATCAGAGGAAAAAATTGATTCAAATTCGTTTTTAGAAAAAATTGGAATAAATAAAGAAGATTTAGGTTGCTATATTTTTAGCCAAAAAACCGGTGATCCGGCTGAAGTAATTCTTCTTGAAAGCGAGCATGCAGATTATATAGTCATGGGTACACATGGTAAAACTTGTGATAAAACACAAAAGGCAGGTTCAGTTGCCATAAAAGTTGTTGAAAATACTAGTAAACCGGTTTTGTTAATAAAACCTGATATTGAAATGACTTTACAAGAAGATAAGTGGATTCCCAAAAGAGCACTGATTCCTCTGAATGGCGCCCCGAATTCCGCACAGGCGCTTGTTCCGGTAATGAATATACTTGTAAAAACCACTGCGGAGATTGATTTAGTTCATATATCAAGTCATAAAGCCGAATTAATAAAAGAAGAAGGTGCTTTTACAGCGCCTTATTACGAAGATTATCCGCAACATGAATGGAGTTCCTGGTCAAAAGAATTTATGAGAAGATTTTGTCCTATATTGCATAATCATAATCACATAAATCTTAAATTATCTCTTTTTCATGGCAACCCTGCGGATGAAATTTTGAATTTTGCCAAAGAAAATAATAATGATTTAATAGCACTAGCCTGGCATGGAATTTTGTCACATCTTAAAGCTTCTATATTAAAAAGAGTTCTATCTGAATGTAATTGCCCTATAATGCTTATAAAGATTAAACTATAATTTTTATTAATATATTCCTTTTTCGTTTAATTGCTTAATAACAATGTCCGGATTAGCAAGAATTTTACGAGAAACATTCTTAATAAGCACATCGTGTGGAATAGGAAAGTCCAAAGGAACATGATTTTTCCCATTAGTAGGGGCGTAATAGTCAAGAAGGTTTTCTGCAGCTTCACGGCTAAGACCTTTATCAACTAGTGTAACTACAGCCTCTTTACCAAGTTCACACTTAGAACACCCAAAAGAAGGGTTGTGAAATCTTACTGACATTAACATAATTTTTTTCCCTTTCGTTTTTTTAAAAAACTAAATTACTTTCATATTTATATAAATCTCGTAAATAAAAAAATTGCTAAATTCACATTGAAATCGCAACACTTTGTTACAATTCTATTTAGAATTCAGCGTAAAACAAAAGGGTTGTTTTTACCTTTTTTCTATAAACGAGCGAAAAATCAACAATAAATGTTTATTTCTCAAGCAGTTTATCAAGCTCTCCCGAGTCGTTTAATGCCTTTAAATCAGTATATCCTCCTATAGAAACATCATTTATGAAAATTTGGGGAACCGTATTTCTCCCGTTTGCAATTTTTTCGAGTTTTTCTCTCATCTCATCTTCATTATCGGTAATATCTATATCTTCAAAATCAACACCTTTTTGATTAAGCAGAGCTTTCGCTTTTTTGCAGTAAGGACAGTAATCAACTGTATAAGCCACGACTTTTGCCATATTTATACCCCCGAGGATTCAAAATCTTTAATTCTGCTGCTTATAACTTTTCTAAAAACAGAAAGATAACCTTCAGTCATTCTTTCAGCAGAAAAATTATCTTCGACATGTTTTCTGCAAGCTTTTCTGTCTATTTTTTCTATATCTTTAACCCTTTTTATAAGCGATTTAATATTATTTTCAACATACCCTGAAACTTTATTTTTTATAACCTCAGGAATAGACCCCTGATTTAGTGCAAGAACAGGTGTCCCGCACGCCATGGATTCTGCCATTACCAGACCGAACGGCTCCGGCCATGTTACAGGATGAACAGTCATAAAAGCATTTTTAAGCAATTTAACTTTATCATCATGACCGAGTTCACCGATATAAACAATTTGTTTGTTGTCTATTAAATGTTTAACATCTTTTTCATAATATTTTCTGTCAGCCACATCAATTTTGCCTGCAATAATAAGCTTATGTCCTGTTTCTTTTGCTAATTGAATAGCAAGATGAACTCCTTTTTCTTCAGAAAGCCTGCCTAAAAATGCAATATATTTATCATTATTGTCAGTTTTGTCTTGATAAGTGTATTTTTCTATCTGTATACCGTTGTATACCGTAGAAATATAATTAAGTTCCGGTGCGCCGTCTCTTTGGGAGTCGCTTATCGAAATAAAAGGACTATCTTTGTATTTCATGCAAAAACTGATGTCTTCTTTGTTAATAAATGCGCCATGTATTGTATTAACTACAGGAATGCCCAGAAGTCCGCTAAAAGGAATAAAGGACGGTCCAAGATGGTTATGAACAATATCAAAATTGTCTTTCATTTCAATTAATTTTGCCATTGCCATACTTTCATAACAGGAAACATTTAAATAACCTGATTCCCTCATTGGTTTATCAATAATGGCTTCTAAGTTTGCAGAAGTTTTTGAATCACCCGAAGCAAATAACGTTACTTCATGCCCTCTTCTGGAAAGCTCTTCACATAAAATATATACAACCAGCTCCGTCCCACCGTATTTTTTAGGTGGAACTGTTTCCCATAAAGGGGCAAATTGAGCGATTCTCATTTAAATAACCTCCTAAATCATCACTAATCGACCTTTTTTTCAGTCGTCATAATAAAATTAGCACCAGTATTTAAACGCAACAATTACCCATTAGTAGGGATAGTCGAATAAATTTATTAAGCCTAATATCTATAAATTATTTTCTTTCGATTATTTCAATGGAAAATCCGTCAGGATCTTCCACAAAAGCTATCTTTAGTCCTTTTTTAATTTCAAAAGGAGAGATAGTATAAACAAGCCCGTTTTTGTTAAGGACTTCTGTGAATTTGTCCATATTATCCGTATCAAAAGCCAGATGACCGAAGTAATTTCCATGATTATATCCGCCTTCAGGCAGTTTATGATTATAAGTAAGTTCTATTGTGCAGCATTCTTGCTCATCAGAAATAAAATATAAAGTCGCATCTTCCAATTCCATAGTTTTAAGTAATTTTAAGCCTAAAACTTCTTTGTAAAAATTCAGTGAATTATCGATATTTTTAACTCTTATCATTGTATGAGAAAATTTCATTTTAAATTCTCCTTAAATTAAATTACAAAACTATTTTAACCGAAATTTTTATTTAATTTACCTATTTTATATTAAAATAAATTTATTAGCTTACAGGAAAAAAATATGCTTAAAAATACGTTGAAATTTACAAAAATGAACGGGCTTGGAAACGATTTTATCATAGTTGACGGCAAAGAAGTTTCTGAAAAGAAGTTGCAGTACGATATACTCGCAAAAAAAATGTGTGACAGGAACTTTGGTGTCGGTGCAGACGGATTAATAATTGTAAATCCGCTTGATGTAATAGCAAATACCGATACTAGCTGGAGAATTATAAATTCTGACGGCTCAGAACCTCAGATGTGCGGTAACGGAATCAGATGTTTCGCAAAATACGTTTATGAAAAAGGCATCATAGACAAGAAAAAATTCACAGTTTGGACACTTGCAGGAACAATTACTCCGGAAATTCTTGATAATGGCGAAGTAAAAGTTGATATGGGCAAGCCGATTCTCGAAGCGGCAAAAATTCCCGTAATAACAGAAGAATTAGATTGCGTTATAAACTATCCTCTTGAAATTGATGAAAATGAATTTAATATCACGGCAGTAAGTATGGGAAATCCTCATTGCGTTATATTTACGGATAACGATACTGCTTTGCTTGCAAGAAAATTCGGCTCAAAAATCGAAACTCATCCGATGTTTCCGGAAAAAACAAATGTGGAATTTGTAAAAATTCTTTCAAGAAATAATATTAAAATTGACGTTTGGGAAAGAGGCTGCGGAATCACTTTAGCCTGCGGAACAGGTGCATGTGCTTCAACAGTGGCAGCAATTCTTAATGATTTGACTGATTACACGGTAAAAGCAGATTTGCCCGGCGGAAGTTTGACTATAGAGTGGAATAAAGACCAGCAAGATGCAAGCGTTTTTATGACAGGAAAAAGTGAATTTGTGTTTGAAGGTGAGTATATTTTATAATCCTCAATAAATTAGGTATTCACAAAAAAAATTTTTTTATGATAATATAAAAACTTGAGTAATATAATGGAGGTATAAACGGCTTTGCGTAAATACGAATTGCTATGCATTCTGAAAACAGGATTTGATATAGAATCATCTGACCAAATTATTGTAAATATTGAAAATGCAATCAATGGCTTTGAAGGCAAAATTTTTAGCACTAACAAAATTGGACGCAAAAAACTTGCTTATGACATCAACAAAAATAGAGATGCATTTTATGTAGCTTTTGATTTGGAAATTGCACCTAAAAAAATCGTTGAATTAAAAAGATATTTAAAATTAAACGAATCAGTGTTAAGAAGTTTTGCTACAGTAAAAGTGGAAGCTAAAACAAAGGCAGTTTCACAGACAGCTTTGTCAGCAAATTAAACTTTTGCCCCAATTTTATTTTATATTTAATTGGGTACACATAAATAAATGGAGAAAACTTTATGAGCAGCCTTAGCAAAATTGTTATAACAGGAAAAGTTGTCAGAAATCCCGAAAAGAGATTTACAGGCAATAATCTACCTATAACTTCATTTACATTAAACATTGGCGCTGAAAATGAAGAAAAATTAATAAGAGTTTTTGCGGTAGGAAAATTAGGTGAAACTGCTGATAATACTGTAAAAAAAGATCAGGATGTTGTAGTTGAAGGAAAATTACAAACAGCTACACTGAAAACTGAAGCAGGCGTCGAGAAAAAAATAGTAGAAATTAATGCGCAGGGCATAGAAATAATTGGAACTTCAATTCGGCAAGAAAGTGCAAAATCAGATACAAATGACTTTGATTTTGATGATTCTGTCAGCGCTGATGAGTTAATCGGAGAAGATGAAATTCCGTTTTAAACCTGATAACAAGTAAATGTACTAATACAATTCACATAAATAAGGAAATATAAAGAATGAACCCAAGAGACAGAAGAAAATTTAAACCTTGCAGTTTTTGCGCAGACAAAATCGATGATCTTGATTACAAAGATACGATCAGAATAAAAAGATATTTAACCGAAAGAGGAAAAATTATTCCTAGAAGAATTACCGGAAATTGCTCTTATCACCAGAGAATGTTAGCGCAAGCTGTTAAAAAAGCAAGAGAAACAGCTTTAATTGCGTATATTTTCGAAGGTTAGTTGTATTGACCTATAAAAAAGAGTATACTCAGTTAGAATTTGTTTTCATGACTGAGGCAAATTTTTTATAAACAATAATAAATACCTCAAAACTGGAATCTTAGCCAAGAATAGAAAACTATATAAAAAATAGTTATGAACAATCCGTATGAAAATCAGGGTTTTGATCCTGAAATAACAATTAAAGATTGTGAAAAAAAGATTCAGGAAAATCCTCAAGACACTGGATCTTATTTTGTATTAGGAAATATACTGACTCTCGAAAAAAAATACAACGAGTCTATAGAAATATATAAAAAACTCCTTGAGATAGAACCTGAAAATACAGATGCTCTGGTCAGTCTCGGGAGTCTTTTGTTTTTAATCGGAGAATTATCCGAATCTGAAAAAACTCTAAACAAAGCCGCAAACATAGAACCTGATAATTCGCTGGTATTTTTAAATCTGGCAGGGCTTTTCGCTAAAAAACACAATTATACAAACGCTATAATTAATTATAAAAAAGCAATAAAAATTGATCCGAAAAATCCTGAAATCTATTCAGGACTCGGTATTATTTTTCAGGAACTGCAAAAATATGAGGATGCTATAGACAGCTATAAAAAAGCGATAAAAATTAATCCGAAAAATCCTGAATATTTTATAAATTTAGCAAGTGTTTATGAAGAAACTTACGAATTAGACAAAGCAATAAATAATTATCTTACAGCAGTAAATCTAAATAAAAATGATTATAAGTCCCTTGTTTGTATTGCGAATTCATATTCTGAGTTGAAAAAATTTGAAGAAGCTTTTAGTTATTATGAAAAAGCGATAGATATTGCTCCGAATTATTATAAAATATTCTTGTGCTATGGAATTTCTAAATCAGAATCAGGAAAGACCGCAGAAGCTATTAATTATTATAAAGAAGCAATAATTCTTAATCCGAATGATATAAAAACATATATTATTCTTGCAAACACTTTAGCTGAAGAAAATCACTACGAAGAAGCAATAAAAAATTACGAAAAAGCGATAGAAATCGACAATACAAGCACAATAGCACATCTTGCGCTTGGAAATACACTGACTTTAACAAATGATCTCGAAAATGCAATAAACCACTACCGAATTGCACTTAAACTTGAGCCGGAAAATCAAGAAATTAATCTTTTGTATGCAGAAGCAATTGAAGAATATACAAAAAATGCCATAAAACATTTAGATGAAGCGGATAAAGAGCAGAGCAACGAAAATGAGATTACCCCCTCTGAAATTCCGCTCAAAACAAATAATCAGGGAGAGGAGCAAGACACATGAGCGGATATAAAGGGAGTATTCCTAAAAAACAATATATTGATATGCCTGAGAGAATATTAAGCAGTTTATCGTACTTAACAAGCGGAATGGTAGGATTTGTCTGGTTAATAATTACTCATTTGCGAGGCAAATCATTGTCTTCTTTTGCAAGATTTCATATTTTTCAATCAATTTTTCTTTCTATAATAATTTATGTTGCAAGTATATTGCTGAATATAATTGCATCAGTAGTGCAGATTATTCCGTTTTTTGGCACTCTGGTTATGAATATTATTTATTATCTGGTTCAATATCCGCTGCCTTTACCGGGCGGACAGTCAATAGTCGGTTTAGCTTTAATTATTTTTTATTTTTACCTTGCATTTTACGCCTTTACCGGCAGATATGGAAGAATTCCATGGATTTCCGATATGGTCAAACAAATGGTGTAAAATATTAAAACTTGAGTAAATCCATATAAATCTGTTAAAATAGTTTTGTGAAAAATACTTTACTGGAAAGGTTATTACTATGGCAAGAATTGTAAGACCTGTTTGGGCTATAAGATGCGTTCAGTCCTCCTGCAAAACCCTGTTTGAAGTTATTGTACTTGAAGAAGGGAAACAACAGGAAGTTGTGTGTCCCGGCTGCGGTGAACATTATGTATATCCGCCACCAAAAGATCAGACAAACGGATAATACAAACAGCAAAAATATTTGTTTAAAACCTGCTCCCTCTTAAGAAAGAGGGGGCTATGGTTTTATCTGATTACTCAATATTTAAATAAAATATAGAAAGAAAAGCGTTTTATTTGGAATTTTTTAAAGACTCTGATAAAAGATATTATCAATATAGCCGACATCTAAAAGAATTATTTAACTGCAAAGTGTATAAAGTAACTTTAGATGCAGGGTTTAGCTGCCCAAATCGAGACGGAACAACATCATCGGGCGGATGTATTTTTTGTGAAGACGGAGGGTCGTTTTCTCAAGCTCACTGCGGCAAGCTTTCAATAAACGAACAACTTAATACAAGTATAAAAAAATTATCTGAAAGATTTGGCGCAAAAAAATTTATTTCTTATTTTCAAGCCTACAGTAACACTTATGCACCTGTAGAAAAATTAAAATCACTCTATGACGAAGCTGTTTCACATCCTGAAGTTGTGGGACTTTCTATTGGAACACGTCCTGATTGTGTAGATGAAGAAAAAATAAGATTAATAAATTCATATACAAAAACTCATCATGTTTGGGTGGAATATGGCTTGCAGTCAATACACAATAAGACTTTAAAACTCATAAACAGGGGGCATTCTGCTGAAGATTTTATAAAAGCAGTAGAACTTACACGAAAATACGGAGAAAATATAAAAATTTGCACTCACGTAATAATTGGACTTCCTTCTGAGACAAGAGAAGAAATGCTTGAAACAGCAAAAGTGCTTGCATCTTTGGGTATAGATGGAATAAAAATACATCTTTTATGTGCCTTAAAAGATACAGAGCTTGAACAAATGTATATTAGGGGAGAATTTAATCCGATTTCTGCCGAGGAATATATTGATATTGTTTGCGATTATTTGGAAATATTACCTCAAAAAACTGTAATACACAGACTTGCAGGAAATGGATTAAAAAAAATTCTTGTTGCACCGAAATGGCTGCCGGAAAAGTTCAAAGTTTTAAACCTTATCGACAGGGAATTAGAAAGACGCGGAACTTTTCAGTCATCAAAGTTTAGTAGCTATAGTGCTCTGAAAAAGTAATTAAGAAATGAAATATTTTTTGCGAAAGCACTATAGCTTTTAGGAGTGATGCTTTTCAGGAAAATCCGGCTTTGCCGGTTTTACTGAAAACAAACTCGTTTCAGTATAATAAATTATATTTTTAAGTTATGATTTTAATTATTTAAAATTTTAATATTTTTTATAAAGCTGGAGGAAATAGTTATGCATTTACAATTTTATCTGGATATTCTTGTCAAATGGGCTTTAACGAGCGGACTTAAAATTATATTTATAGCTGTTTTAATGATTATTGCCTTAAAACTTGTAGACAACTTTACAGAAAAACTTATAAAAAACTTTGTGAGTTCTAATTGCGGCTCAGAGTTGGAAAAAAGAATCCATACATTGCGTACAATGACTAAATCAATTCTGGATGTTTTGATTTTATCTGTAGGAACGATGATAATTCTTGAAAAACTGGGTATTAACATAGGTCCGATGCTCGCAGCAGCGGGAGTTGTAGGATTAGCTGTCGGTTTTGGTTCGCAACGTCTTGTTGAGGATATTATAAGCGGATTTATAATACTTGTTGGCGATCAGATTCGAGTTGGTGATGTTATAAAAATAGGAGACAAAAGCGGTCTTGTCGAAAAAGTTGACTTAAAAATGGTTGTTTTAAGAGATATAGAAGGCAATGTTCATTTTATTAGAAACGGCAAAATAGATATAATTACGAACATGACAAAAGATTATTCTTATTCTGTTTTTGATATAGGTGTAAGTTCGAAAGAAAATGTCGATAATGTTATTGAAATTATAAAAACTATAGGAGAAGATTTACAAAATAATTCTCAACATAAACATGATATTTTAGAGCCAATAGAAATTTTCGGTCTGGAAAAATTTAATGATTCGGCAATAATAATCAAATCAAGGATAAAAACCAAACCTATCAAACAATGGGCGGTGGCAAGAGAATTTAATCTCAGGCTGAAAAGAAAATTTGACGAACTAAATATACAGATTCCGTAGTATTATTCTTTTCTGAAAAATTAAATCCTACGATATTCTTTGATTTTTAGTCTTATTGGAATTATTATTATACTTATAGTCAAGTTTTTGGTAAATTATTTATATTCACCAAGTTTTTTGTTTTTAAACAATATTAAAAGGCAGAGATCAATATTTAAAACTATAATCGAAATAAATGAGATTATGAGAAGAGTGCAGAAATATTAAAGTAAGGAAGATTTTCAAATGACAGATAAAAACCATATTTCTAAATTAAGAAATATAGCAATAATAGCACACGTAGATCATGGCAAAACAACTCTAGTTGATTGTATGCTGAAGCAAAGCGGAGTTTTTCGCGACAATGAAGTTGTGCAGGAAAGAGTTATGGATTCAAATGACCTCGAAAGAGAAAGAGGCATAACAATTCTTTCAAAAAATTTATGTATTAACTATGGCGACTACATAATAAACGTTGTAGATACTCCGGGACACGCTGATTTTGGCGGAGAAGTAGAACGTGTACTCAGTATGGTAGACGGAGCTTTGCTTATTGTTGATGCAGCAGAAGGCCCGATGCCTCAAACACGTTTTGTTCTATCAAAAGCTCTTGAATTAGGACTGAAAATGATTGTGGTAATAAATAAAATAGACAGACAGGGAGCAGATCCGCATGCCGCTCTCGATAAAGTATTTGAACTTTTCCTTGAATTAACCGACAAAGAAGAGCATCACGATTTCCCTGTGGTTTATACCAATGCGCTTACAGGTGTTGCAAAAAATGAAATCGATGAAGAAAGTGACAGCTTTAAACCTTTATTTGATGCAGTTATTGACAATATAAAGCCGCCCAAAGGCAAAATTAACAGCAATTTGCAATTTCATGTAACAACTCTGGATTACAGTGAATATTTAGGTAGAATAGCCATCGGCAGAATAGTAAACGGCAAAATTGAAAATAACCAGCAGGCAAGCCTTATTACCAGAGACGGCAATATTGTAAGAAACAGGGTATCAAAAATTATAGGATTTGAAGGGCTTGAAAGAACGTATCTTGATGCTGCTTATGCGGGAGATATTATCGGTATAGCAGGGTTCCCCGATATTCAAATCGGTGAAACAGTTTCTTCTATAGAAAGTCCTGAAGCTCTACCGCTCATTAATGTAGATGAACCAACTTTAAAAATGAATTTTTCCGTTAATGATTCACCATTCGCAGGACAGGAAGGGAAATTTGTTACTTCACGTCAGGTAAGAAAAAGACTTTATCAAGAATTAGAAAAGAATGTAAGTTTAAGAGTTGAAGACACTGACAGTACTGAAATTTTTAAAGTTAGCGGAAGAGGTGAGCTTCACCTCGGAATACTTATTGAAACCATGAGACGTGAAGGCTATGAGTTTCAAGTAAGTAAACCTGAAGTAATTTTTAAAAACATTAACGGTCAAGAACATGAGCCTTTTGAAAGTTTATTAATCGACGTACCTGACGAATTTACAGGAAGTTGTATTGAAAAACTGGCATGGCGCAAGGCAGAAATGCTTGACATGGTTTCTAACGGAATACGTACAAATATGAATTTTGTTATTCCTGCAAGAGGTTTAATAGGTTTTAGAAACGAATTTATCAGAATGACCCGAGGCGAAGGCATTATGTATCATAACTTTGATTCATACAAACCGCTTGTCGGAGATATTCAAAAGCAAAGAAACGGTTCACTAATTGCATTTGAGACAGGTGAAGCAATTCCCTACGCTTTGCAGCAGTTTGAAGACAGAGGAGTTTTCTTTGTAACCCCTAAAACAAAAGTTTATCGCGGAATGGTTGTGGGAGAACATAACAGACCACAGGATATTCTGGTTAATGTTTGTAAAACAAAAAAACTTACAAACATGCGTAGTGCTACGGCTGATGTAATGGTAACTCTTTCAACTCCAAGACAATTATCGCTCGAAGACTGTCTTGAATACATAGGCGAAGACGAATTACTGGAAATCACACCTGAGAACATCCGCATACGTAAAGCAGACTGGGTTAAGTTAAGATAAATCTTTATTAGTGTAGTTTTATTGCAAAAAAAAATCCTCCTGATTAGGAGGATAAAACACACACAACACATATACCTACAATTAATATTAACTAAACTTTTTTATTTATCCCAGAAAGCCTTAAGAGCAACCTGTGGTTTCGGGATATTCATTGTTCTTTTTAAATCAGAGTGGACTTTATAAGACATTGCCATCATATTAATATTTTTCCACATATCTTCAGGGCTTATTTTTACTTCATCGAATTTATTTGTTTGGATAGTTGCATATTGTAGAACTAAAGCTTTATCAACTATGTCTTTTGCTCCTATCGCCATCTTCTTGTCCTTTGTTTTCGGGGGTTACGCTGTTCTCTATATATATATAAAAAAAAAATATTGCCGTCATATTCAATATATAAGAAAAACGTTACAATACTTAATGATTCTTTCATAAATTATATACTTAAAATCAACTCTAAAAGCGTCTTAATTGACGCTTTTTCTTGTGTGTGGTTTAGTTTTATAATAAAGAATTATTTATATTTGAGTTAAATATTTATGAGCGAAGACTATTTAAACACAAGGGATGTTAACCCTGAAGACGCCACTCCAATGGTAAAACAATACCTTGATATAAAAAAAGACAATCAGGGCGTGATATTGTTTTATCGGATGGGGGATTTTTATGAAATGTTCTTCGAAGATGCAGTTATAGCTGCAAAAGATCTTGAGCTTACTTTAACCGGAAGAGAAGGCGGAAAACTGGGAAGGATTCCTATGGCAGGAGTTCCCCAAAAAGCAGCTGATAATTACATTGCAAAGCTTCTTGAAAAAGGTCATAAAGTTGCAATTTGCGAACAAATGGAAGATGCTTCTCTGGCTAAAGGGCTTGTAGAACGACAAGTAGTAAGAACCATAACGGCAGGCACTATTACAGAAACGAATCTTTTGGATGCTTCAAAAAATAATTATCTGGCTTCTGTGTTCAAAGCTAAAAATGATAATTTTTACGGTTTAGCCTATATTGATATTTCAACAGGCGAATTTAGAATCTCGAAGCTCACTTATAATAGTCTTTTAGCCGAATTAAACAGGATTTCTCCTTCAGAAATAATAGGTGTGGTCGGTAAAAAACAGTTAAAACCATTTCAGATTGTCCCTGAAGAAACTTTAGATTTGCCCGAAGAAATTACTCATAATTATAACTGTACAATAAGACCTACACTGGCTTTTTCTACAGAAAATGCACTTGAAAAAATTAAACAAATATTTGATGTTAATTCGCTTGAAGGATTCGGTTTTCCTGAATATACGCAGGGATTGGTTGCAGCAGGTGCAATTATTGATTATCTTCAAGAAACTCAAAAAACCGACCTGCCTAAATTTGATGTGATTATTCCGTACAATATGGACGAATTTGTTTCGATAGATGCTAATGCGGCGAGAAATCTTGAACTTGTCCAGACAGTTAGAGATAATAATTACAAAGGAAGCCTGTTTTGGGCAATAAACAGAACAAAAACCAATATGGGTGCAAGACTTCTCAGAAAATGGATACAGCAGCCTTTACAAAATATTTTAGAAATAAAAAAACGACAGGAAGCTAATGAAGAACTTATTGAAAATTCAAAAACAAGATTTGAATTAAGCTCTCTGCTAGACAAAGTATATGATATTGAAAGGCTGGCAACAAAAATAAGTAATAATTCAGCGAATGGGCGTGATTTTATTGCTTTAAGAGATTCGTTGAAGTTATTTCCCGAATTTGGAAAAATTTTGTTTAATATGAAATCTCCTCTTCTAAATCAATTTTCGCAAATTAATCAGGAAATTACAGATTTTGCATGTATTATTGAAAAAACCATAGACGAAGCTGCACCTGTCGGTATTAAAGAAGGAAATCTTATTAAATCATGCGTGAATAAAGATTTAGACTATTTAAAATCTCTTCTGGGAAACGGTAAAGAATGGTTGGCTGATTTTGAAAATAACGAAAGAGAAAGAACAGGAATAAAATCTCTTAAAGTAGGATTTAGCAAAACTTTCGGGTTTTTTATCGAAGTTACACATTCAAATACAAGTCTTGTTCCTGAAAATTACATCAGAAAACAAACTCTTTCTAATGCCGAAAGATACATCACTCCTGAGCTTAAGAAGCATGAAGAAGAAATTTTAAGCGCGGAAACAAAATCAATAGGCTTAGAGTACCAAATATATTGCAATTTTAGGGAATATTCAAAAGAAATTGTTAACCCTATCAGGGATTTGGCAAAATCAACGGCTGTACTTGACGTATTACTGTCTTTTGCAGAAGTTGCTTCAGAATTAAACTATATTAAGCCGGAAATTAATGAGTCAACAAGCATTTTAATCAAGGACGGACGCCATCCTGTTATTGAGCAGCTTTTGCCTTTAGGCAGCTATGTGCCGAATGATTTGTGTATAAGAGGCAATAATGATTTGATTTCTTCTGTTGATGATAATTTACCCGTTCTTATGATTTTAACAGGTCCGAATATGGCAGGTAAATCAACATTTATGCGCCAAAATGCACTTATCTTAATCCTTGCTCAAATAGGAAGTTATGTTCCTGCTTCTCATGCGCAGATTGGTATTGTTGACAAAATATTTACCAGAGTTGGAGGTGTTGATGATCTTTCAACGGGGCAATCAACATTTATGGTGGAGATGAACGAAACTTCATATATTCTAAATTCCGCAACAGAAAGAAGTTTTATACTTCTTGATGAAATTGGAAGGGGTACAGGGACTTATGACGGTGTAGCTATTGCTTGGAGCGTTGCTGAGTACATTTCTCAAAAGATTAAAGCAAGGACAATATTTGCTACTCATTATCATGAACTTAATGTAATGTGTGAAAAATTCCCTGAAATAAAAAATTATAGAATGACAATCTCCGAAAAAGAAGGCGAACTTGAGTTTATCAGGCGTGTTGTAGAGGGTGGAGCAAGCAAAAGCTATGGTATTCATGTAGCAAAGATGGCGGGGCTACCTGATTCTGTAGTTAATAGGGCTCAAAACCTTATGAACAGGATGCAAAAAGATTATTCTGCAAAAATTTCGTCCAAGAAAAAAAGTTTTGATGAACCTGATGTGGATACACCTCAGTTATCGCTGTTTGTAGAGTAATTAAAAATATATTTTGTTTTATTTATATTCAGAAAAAAACTTTTTTTTAAGTTGATTAAATTCAGGTTTATCTTTAGTGTATCTGGTTTCTCTGTGCTTTATTATTCCTTCTGCCGGTAAATAGAAATAATATTGATTATTCTTATCTTTAACAACAACTTTCATCGGTTTTCCGTCAGTTCCTATTTCTTTGTAGCCGTTTTCAGTTACTATATATTCTTTTACTACTTTACCGTTTAATACATCTTTATAACTGCCATTCTCTGTTATTGTTCGTTCTTTTATAACGGTACCATCGGATAATACATCTTTATAACCGCCATTTTCCGTTATTATATGTTCTTTAACAACAGTACCATCAATTAATACATCTTTATAACCGCCGTTTCTGGTTTCTATTCTATTCGGTGTGTGAGTTTCAGACAAAGGAAAAAATTTATAACCTGATTTTAGTAGTGTTCCATTATTTGTAATTACAAATTTACTGTTATACTTATCGTAGTTCGAATGATAAACGGTTATAACGGTTGTTCTTGTCGGATCCATAACTACAAACAATGATTTGCCTTCATTTCCTTTTGCAAGGACTACAACACGAGTATTTGTTTTTTCGTAATAAGCTTTACCATCTTTAATTCCTTTTTTTATATCTTCTAAACTGATATTTCTTTCTTTCATACGTTCTTTTGCATGGTTTGTGAATTTTAGGTTGTCAACATTAACAAGCTGGGTTCCAAAAGAAATTGTTTTAGTTGTGTTGATTGGATTATTTTGCTTTTGCGAAATATATGGTGAAATAAATCTAATTTGCCCTAATATCATATTTTTGTCCCATATTTCCATAATTATTGTTATTTACATGTAAATTAACTACTGTGAATAAAAAAATTGCGCAAAAAAGTGTTAGTTTAAAGTTATATTAAGATAAGTTTTTGTAATCAAAAAAGCCTCTTATGCTAAAATAGCACTGTAGGTAATAAATACGGATAAGTAACTTAAAAATTGTACATATTATATAACATAGCAGTAATATTTCTCTCAATCCTTTTTAGCCCGCTAATTCTGGCTGCTTTTTTAATAAAACCCAAATTCAGAGCTGGTTTTTGGAATAAATTAGGGTTTTATGCCAATATAAAAGAAAATAAAATCACAAAGCAGTCTATATGGTTCCACGCTGTGTCAGTTGGCGAAGTTAACGCAGTAGAAGCACTGGTAAAAAAAGCAAAAATCGAATTTCCTGAATACAATATAGCAGTTACTACCGTAACAAAAACCGGACAGCAGGTAGCTCAAAATAAATTAAAAAATGTTGCTGACATAATTTCATATTTTCCTTATGACAATAAATTTTCAGTAAATGCAGCAATTAATGCCTTAAATCCTAAAATCGTAGTTATTGCCGAAACTGAAATTTGGCCTGCTTTTTGTCATGAAGTTAACAAAAAAAACATCCCTCTTCTTCTTGTAAACGGTAGAATTTCTCCTAATTCCTACAAAGGTTACAAAAAAATCAGATTTTTCTTTAAAAAAGTTTTGAAAAATTTTTCTCTTATACTCATGCAAAGCGATGACGATAAAAACAGAATTATAGATATAGGTGCTTCTTCAAATAATGTCGAAGTTATGGGGAATTTAAAATTTGATATTGCAAATATACTAACTAAAGATGAAATCAAGGAACTTAAATACTCAATAAAATCAAGCGATTACAATATTTTAATTGCAGGCAGTACACATAAAGGCGAAGATGAAACAATTATTAACGTTTATAAAAGGCTTAAAATCGAAATTAAAGATCTTAAATTATTAATTGCACCCAGACATCCAGAAAGAAACGATCAGGTATTAAAATTGATTTGTGCAACAGGCTTCAAAATTGGTTTAAGGAGCAAGCAAAGTCATTTTAAAAATACAGATATAATTTTGCTGGATACAATGGGAGAGTTGAGCAAACTTTATTCTGTGGCAAAAATTGCATTTATAGGCGGAAGTTTTTCAGGCACAGGCGGACATAATCCTTTAGAAGCTGCTATTTACGGTATTCCTGTTGTTTCAGGTGCGGATGTTTTTAATTTCAAGGATATTTTTAAATTTATGGCTGATAACAAATCAGCCACCATTGTAAATAATGAAGATGAACTTTCGGTAAATATAAGAGAATTGTTTAAAAATAAAGAAAAATACTCAGCAGCAAGCGAAGCTTGTTTAAGTATTTTTGAGCAAAACAAAGGCGCACTTGATTTTGCTGTTGAAAAGTTTAGAAGTTATTTATAACAAAGCAAAGAGGCTGATTGTAAAACCAGCCTCTTTGCCACTATTAACTGCAAATATTAAAAATATTACTTTGTATTATTTGCAAGGATCACATGCCGGAGCGCAAGCCGGTGCGCAAGGGCTTATTATGGGTGCAGCTGCACCTGTTGAACCGCAACCGCCAAAGGCAATAGAAAGTTTTTCTCTTGGGTTAACTTGAGCTATTCTTGCGCCATCCGGAGAAACTACATAAGCAATTTCATCTCCTGATTCTTTAAGAATACCTGCTGTTCCGCTAAACGCAGTTTTTACAATGTCAACAGGTCCCATTACGCCTTCTCTGAGTGAAGAAAAATAGCTTCTTCCTGCTGCCAGGAATTTACCGTTGAATACTTCGTTAGTGCCGTTACCAAAGTTGTTAAGTACGCCTTCAGAAGCATTAGCTGCAACTGTTGCTGTTGTTCCAACTGTTCTGCCTGCTATACCTACAACTTTACCTGTCCATGTGAATGGCCATGCTAGCGTTCTTCCAACAATATTAGGATTTTTCTCTTTAATAACAGTCGCTGAAAGTACATCTTTAGGTAAATCTGCTACGCAGCTTCCGCTTTTAATGCTGTTAAAACCTAGCCTGATGCCGCCGTTATCGCCCATTCCGGGTCTGATAACTTCAACAACTCTGCCTCTAACCTGTGAACCGCAAGGGAATGATTGACCGTTGATTGTTACCGGTTCGATTGTTTTTGCTACAAAAACATCGCCGATTAAACTTGTTCTTGCAGTTACAATGTCTTCCATTTGAACTTTAAGTGTAGGAATTGTTCCGCTAACAACTTGAGGCTGATATGTAGGACAAACAGCTGCTGCTCCGCATGGTGCTACTTTTGCAGTTTCAAGACAAAGTTTTTCTCTCAATGATTTAATCATTGTTGCAATGTCTGTTCTTTGTGTTGGTAAATTAGGTTTGATATGTGCAGAATCAGGTAAACATTTTGTAACGCCTGCATTTAGTGCTTTAGCTACAGAAGCTTTTGCCCAATCAGGGAGTTCATTTGAATCAGGATATGCTGCTAATACGCTTTGTATATCGCATGGTGCAACACTTGCAGGAATCAATTTTGCTAATGCGCTTAATGTTTCCGCATTTGTAGCAGATTCTTCAGGTCTGAATTTATTGCATGTATTTCCGGTAATTATACCTCTGTTGTAAGCCTTATCTATAGCTGCTTTTGCCCAATGGCAAAGTGAAACGTCAGAGAATATCTGTTTTGAATATGCCGGTACATTTCTGAGGTCAAAACCCGCAACTATAGCAGCAGCAAGTTCAGATCTTTTAAGAGAATCATTTGGCTTGTAATATTTATCAGGATAACCTGCAAGAACACCCTGACAGGTTTCTGTATTGATATCACATCCTGAAGGTGTATTTGAACTAACGTCAGGATACTGATCGCCTACAGGGCAAGCAGCGCCGGTTGAGATAGGTGCAACAGGAATTAACTCTGTTTTTTGAAATTGCAAACCGCTGGATGTTTCAATAGGGATAGGACAACCTCTTAATTGAGCTGCTGCACCGCTAAAACTGTTAAAAGGAGACAATGGTGCTGCAAAACCAGATGGCAATTGTTGTTGTACTATAGGAGCCGCAAAGCCGCTAACAGAAGGCTGAAGTATTGCAGATGCTCCGCTAAAAGGTTCTATAGGAACGGCTGCACCGGTTTGTAGTGAATTTAAATAATTTGATTGCAAAATACTCGTAGAATTTGGAATATTACATCTTGAAATATCCGTTCCCTGCATAATCTGATTAGGACATACAGCTCCAAATGGTGCTGCTGCACCTGTCATATTTTTTGGAAAAAGCGTGAGCGCTCCGCCGTACTCAGGAGCTGCTACTAAACCTGAAGGACAGGTATCACTTAGGGCAATTGCTTCTTGGTGTCCGCCAATTTGAACAAGTTCACTTCCTTTAGGCATAACAACTGATGAATTTCCTAAACTGGGGAACGCAAAAGCTTGTCTTTCAAAAGTTTTAGCATGTGGGTGAGTGTTTGGTAAAGCGGCGCTTATTTGAGCGTCACATGCATTATATTGTGGTACAACAGCTTGACAGGTACATGGATTTACATGGCATCTTGGGCATAACTGCATAGGTACGGCTGTCTGTACAATCGGTACAGCAGGCTGTATAGGAATCAACTGTTGTGCAACAGGACATGCCGCATTTGCTATGCTGTTTACAGTTAAAATTCCTATTGAAAGTGCTGCAGCAAGTGATAGTTTTTTAAAATTCATTTCTTTCCTCCTTAACAAATTTAATAAAGATAATGATTTTACCTTTCCCGATATTTTCGGGATTAATAAGTTCTGATAAACATGTATTTAAATTCTTTTACGTAAAATAAATTCTATATCTATAGATACCTCCTTGTTTATATTTGCTAATACTTATTGATTACTTTGCTTAAAATGCATAATTTTTTATCTCCTTAATATAAAATCTAAAAGCTTATACTTATAGATATCTGATTCCCCTTGATAACTACTGTGTAGCTGTATTTGTTGCGCCAAGGTCGCTAAATTTCCTTTTTATTATGTTTTTCAAAGATTTATCCGCTTTTGTAACTAAAAGAATACTTTTGTCAGTTTTTTCATCAAAGAATACAGCTTCATACTTTGGAATTGTCATTCCGACAAAAGCTCCTATAACGCTGCCTGAAACTGCTCCTATAGCAATTCCTGTTGATAATCCTATTACAGGCCCTGCTATCGCTATACCTATTGCAGGAACAATTATAATCCCCACAAAAGACAAACTTCCTAAAATTGCACCTGTTATAGTTCCTGTAGTTAAACCCCTAACTGTTATTTCAGGAACTTTATTTAAGGTTTTTATTTTAAAATTTTTATCCGGACAATTATCAGAAATTAAGACATTTATATCTTCTTTTGCAATTCCGTTCTCATCTAGCCAATTTATTGCCAATGATAAATCTTTTTCTGATTTGAATGTCCCAGATACGATAGTTTTTGCGTTATTTATCATTCCCCTTCCTCATGGTTATTTTCTTTAAAATAATTTCTATTACACTATTACTTTAGGAATTATTAAATTTAAATTGATTAGATTCATTACCATGATTACTAATTTTTTTTACTAATATATAAATTTATTATTACCAAAAAGATATAAATCTTTAGATTAGCTACTAAATATTAGTGAAGAATCCGCAAATGTTTATTTTTTAAGGATGGCGATTTAATTAATTTTCGGATAAGTAAAAAAAAATTTACAAATTATACATTTGTAAAATAATGATATAGAATGAAAAATATATTAATTAATAACAATCGGTGCAACTAAGATGACAGACAAAATTAATAAAAAAGTTATAGATATTTTTGCTAAAAATAAAAAAAGTACACCTGTTTGTAACGATGAAAATATTAACAGATGCAAAGACGGATATTTTTTTGTTTGTATGAAATCGGATTTAAATGGCAAGCATTTTGATGAAGAAAATCTTATTAAAAGTGCAAATGAATGCTATTACATAGTAAAAGTCCTGATAAGTCAGGGAATGCATCCTTTTATATATAATTATAAAATTCCGGGTGAAAAAATACTAGAATTTATAGAACTTTATATAAAAGGTGATAAAGAAGGCAAAATAATTGAAATAGATAAATTTTATGCGGAAGACTGGGCATAATTTATTTGCGTTTATAAAGTCCTATTAAATTTGATTCTTCAATAATATGCCCTTGCATAGCTGTTTCTAATTGAGACTTAGTTGCAGCAGACTCAAAAATTAGTGATTTATCGAGTGCATAAAGTTTGAAAAAATACCTGTGGGTTCCTGATGGCGGGCAAGGTCCTCCATAACCGAAACTTACACTTCCAAAATCAGTTATACCTTGTTGGCTTCCGTCTGCGAGTTTTTTTGTTTTCGGAATGTTTTCTTTAATTTTTTTTGTGCCTGCAGGGATATTATAGATTACCCAATGGACAAAAGTTCCTATCGTTGCGTCAGGATCATCACAAATCAGAGCGAGACTTTTCGCTGTTTCAGGAACGTCTTCTATTTTTAATGGCGGAGAAATATCTTCACCGTCACAAGTGTATTTAGAAGGAATAGTTTTGTTATTTTCAAAAACATCACTTGATAATTTCATATTTTTATACCCCCATTTTAAATTTAGATATAGAGTTTAAGCATTTATATCTAATTTTACAATTTCTTCTTGAACTTTAGCGGCATTTGTAAGATTTTTTAAGCCTTCTGCCGCCCTTGTTTCGGGAGAAACCTCTGTAGGTATAACTCTTAGTCCTGAAGTTTTAAAAGTATCAAGCAAACGCTGTTCCATCTCCATATTCCGTCCGGTTACTTCATATATTGAATATCTGGGTTCACTGTTAAATCCCGGAAATAATTTAGTTTTATGTAGAGTTATTCTTGTTTCCGGATTTGATTCATTAATACTTTGTTTAAGTATCCCGAATGTTTTATTTTCGTCCTGTAAATTTTGTACAACAACGCCAAAGGAGCCAAAGGCTAAATTGCTATTTTTTATGCTACTTACATTCATAATTCAACCACCTGTTCTATAATACAATCTATTTACATATAATTTATTTTTTAATCATCTTGTTTCATTTAAGTAATCTCAAGAGTAAAAATTTACATTACATTTAAAAATTTTTTTTTAAACATAAGTAACAAACAGAAATAAAAAGAAAATATTGAATTATATATTTCTTAACATAACTAGGTCAAAAGTATTAGATATTGCAAATATCGTTAGAGTTCATCTTTATGGCGGTAAAAAAATTCAAATATTTTTTATAAAATAAAATAAGGAAATTTGTATCGCTAATCGGTGTAAAAAAATGAATAGAATAAATAAACTACTTCTTATAATTTTTTTAATACTTATTATAATTTTCAGCTCGGCTTGCGTTTTTCCTGATAAACTGCCTGAGTTGCAAAATTTAAAAAAATATTCTCCTGAAAAAATTGAATACGGACATACAACACTCAAAGAATTTAAAAAAATATTTTCAAAAATTAACGACTCTGATTTGGAGGTATACACAGGCGGCATTACTATAATGAAGTTAAAACCTTGTTCGGGTGATGTTTATAGCTCAATTAGAGTTGGCTTTAAAAATAACAAACTGGATTGGATAGAGTTTAATCTTGCTCATAATATAAAAATCTCAAGATTTGTGTCAATATACGGAAATTCTACAGATATAAATGTTACTGATAATCAAGATTTGGATTATTATAATTATGATTTTTTCAATATTTCTTCAGACAAAATAAGTAAAAATGCTAAAAGTATAACTTATTTTAATAAGTCTCCATTTTCTTCAACAGATGAAAATTCAAAAAAGATTATTATTCCTTCAATGAGGCAGAAATTTTTTGAAAAATTTAAGAATATTGAACCTGGAACAACTCTTGAAAGAGATTTTACAAGTGAATACCCCAATATAATACCGTATCAAGATGATAATTCTGAAACAAATTCTATTTATGTTTTGTCGAACGAATTAGGAAATGCTGGTTATTACTATGACAAAGCTATTTTAAAGTTCGAAAGCGGATTATTAACCTGGGTCAACTTGATTCCTAAAAATTTACCGCTTGCGGAGTGTTTAAAAATTATTAAAAAACAATATAAAAAAGAAAATATAGATTCGTTTTACGAATTGTATGATTATACAAATTTCGTATTGATTGTAGATAAAAAAAGCAAACTGGTAAAAAGCATAGGACTTTTTACCAGAGATGTTAAACTTTGATTGAGAATATTTTTTTATTTTAGAGATTTATCAGCTTCTGCAAAAAATTTCCCCATAGATATACAGCTTTCTGCCAGATATTGATTCTATCTCTAATAGGTTTTTCAGTTGTATTTGTAACACCTGTAAATGAAATTTGATTTTTGTTAAAAGAATTTATTTGCATTTTACTCATCTTATTAAGGATTTTATAAACCAACACTTAGATAAAAACTCCTGAAAAAAAATTGACAGTTGAAGAATATTTTAAAAACAAATCTTAATATTCATGATCCTCTTGATTATGCCAAAATTGCGAATTTGATGTATAATTAACTCGAATTGCAAAATCGCTAAAATCGTCACTGCGAGCAAATCGAAGCAATCATTAAAAATAAAATGGATTGCCTCGTAGAGTCTAAATCCTCTCCTCTCAATCACGCATAAATTTAATTAGCAATTCGAGTTAATTAGTAAGAAATACAATTATCTCTAATTTTCGGAGTATAGATTATCACTGGAGTTTGTCTGTATTGATTAATTTCAACTTTAAATATATAAAAGACCTCGCAGCACCGGGCAGCTGGCGAAGAGGATATGATTATTACAAGAAAAAAATGGTTTTAGGTTCAAAACTTGAAAATGAGATTTTAACCGCAAAAGTAAAAGGGTCTTTTCAGGATAGTTACGAGATTAAACTGCATTTTTCTCAAGAAAAAGTAACGGCTGAATGCTCGTGCCCTCTCGAAGAAGAATGGTGCAAACATGCTGTATGCGTAGGACTTTATAGCATAAAAAAACATTTTTTTGAGACTTTCGTTACTGAACAAACAGGGCAGGAATTTATTTTTGAAGATGAGACTCCTCCTGAAATTTTAAATCCGCAAGGGAGTTATAAATTTGTGCTTAACACAAGACCGAACCCTAAATTTATTGGAGTTCAAGTTCTTGACAGGAGCAATGAGAACAAAACAGTAACAAATATAGAACCTGTATTAAGAGCAATAGTTGCTATGCAAAAAGCAGCAGGGACAGCATTTGAACTCACTGATGTGCAGAAACGCGAACTGGCTTTGATGCAATATCTTTATCAAAATGCAAATATTAACAAAAATGTCGTATGGTTTAATATTCCAATGAGTAAAATTGATAATTTAATGCAATTTCTTGCGCAGGTAGAAGAAATATCAGACAGCGAAACGCAAAAAAGGCTTGTTTTTTCATCTGTTCCGCTAAAACTTGTGTTAAAAGTCAATGTTTCAATAGTGGGCAATGTTTTGCTGGCACTTCACTGGCAAAGGTCTAAGCCTGATGATGAATTACCGCTTGAAGAAATTTTTTATTTTTCTAAATCAATAAAATGGGGCAAATACAAAAGCGTAATATTTCCGCTAGATACAGCTCTTTCCCGACTTCCTCACCATCTTACAAAGTCGACTTTTACAGATATAAGAGATGCTGACGGAGGACAATTCGTTTATGAAGAACTTCCAAACCTTAAAAAACTTATGACTGTGGAAGTTTATGATACTCTGGATAACCTTGATCTTCTTCATACAGTGCCGATAAATGTTATTACTCTGGAAAAGTCAGATGAGAATAATATTAAAGCCACTCTTGAGTTTGAATATGACGGAACTATAGTTCCTTACGGAAAACTTGCTGAAAAAACTCCTTACGTAACTGTAAAAAAACCTGAAGAAAATATTATTTACTGGGTAAAAAGAAATCTTGAACTGGAAGAACAGGCTTATAAACAGCTTTTGCAGAGCAGATTTGCTCCAATGCAAACTAATAACCTTGCTATAGACGGAGATAATGCCATTGATTTTTTCAGCTATTTACTCCCAAATGCAGGTGAAAACTGGAAGGTAATTGAAAAAGAAGATCTTTCTGAATATAAAATATCTGAAAGTTCACTTATATTTAATGCAAAGATTGATTTTTGCAAAAGTGCTGATTCATTTGAAATTGAATTATACTGCACTGTTGGGAAAAAACGTATTGAATTTGATGAAATATACCAGTATTTTCAGCAAGGAAGAAAATATTTTTATCTTGAATCAAAAGGCAATATAGAAATACCGACAAGCAAAATCCAGACAATCAATAAAAGTCTTTCTACGGTTGATGCGGTTAAAACAATTGAAGGCAAATATGAAGTTAAGACCTTCCGTGCAGGGATTATAGCCGAATTAACCGAGCAGGAAACTGTTATTAAAATGAGCAAAAAATTTGCGACATTCTGGGATAAAATCAGCTCTTTTAATTCAATGGAAGAAATCCCGCTGCCTGAAGGAATTAAAGCCGAATTTAGAGATTACCAGAAAAAAGGATTTAACTGGTTGTGGTTTTTATATACTTATGGCTTAAACGGCATACTAGCAGATGATATGGGGCTTGGAAAAACATTACAGGCTTTGACACTCATTCAAAAAGCGAAAGAAACAGACGGAAGTGCTGCAAGCTTAGTAATTTGTCCAACATCTGTCGTGTTTAACTGGGAAGCAGAAATCGATAAATTTACTCCCGGATTAAAGTGTTTGAACTTGACGGGAGCAACAAGAAAAGGATTATTCAAGCATATAAACGATTATGACATAGTAATTACCAGTTATGCTCTTTTAAGAAGGGATATAGACCAACTTAAACATATTGAATTCAGGTCAATTATCCTTGATGAATCCCAAAACATTAAAAATTACGAATCACTTACTGCCCAGTCTGCAAAATTGCTAAAAGCTTCTCATAAATTGGCTTTGTCAGGTACACCTATAGAAAATAGACTTTCAGAATTGTGGTCTGCATTTGATTTTCTCATGCCGGGCTTTATGTATGACATAAACGAATTTAATTACAGGTATGCCGTACCAATTCAAGAAAAAGGTGACAGAACCGTTGAACATCGCCTTAAAAAGCAAGTTTATCCTTTTATATTAAGGCGTATGAAAAGAGATATTGCAAAAGATCTTCCTGATAAAATTGAAAACATCGCTTACTGTAAAATGACACCTGAGCAAAAAGATTTTTATCTTGATGTGCTTGATAGTACAAGACAGGAAATATTTGATAAGGTTAATGCGGACGGTTTTGAAAAGAGTAAAATGTCAGTATTTTCAGCCCTTTTACGCTTACGTCAGGTGTGTTGTCACCCGAGGCTTTACGATAAAGAAGGAAAAATGGGTGCTATCGAGTCAGGAAAGTTCGAACATCTCAAAGAAATGCTTGAAGAAATCATCAGCGAAGGTCACAGAGTCCTTTTATTCAGCCAATTTGTGCAGATGTTAGATATTGTTAAAGACTGGTTTGATAAAACAGGTATTAAATACGAATATCTTACAGGATCAACAAAAGATAGACAGACCGTAGTTAATAATTTCAATAATAATCCCGCAATTCCTGTATTTTTAATCAGCTTAAAAGCAGGCGGTACAGGATTAAACCTTACCGGAGCAGATTATGTAATTCATTATGATCCATGGTGGAATCCGGCTGTTGAAGATCAAGCTACCGACAGAGCCCATAGAATCGGTCAAACCAAGAATGTTTTTGTTTATAGGCTTATAACCAAAGGCTCTGTTGAAGAAAAAATTATGAAACTCAAGGAAAGAAAGAAAGATTTGCTGGACAGCGTCATTTCTACAGACAGAAATGTCGGTAAAACAATCACTTTTGATGACATAAAAGATATTCTCACACCTGATTTATAAAATTATTCCGAAAAATTATAGTGTTTTTCTAAAGAACTGGACTTATGAAAGAGCTGTTATAATGTGATTAGCAGCTTCAAAAACTTTTTCTCTTAATTCCATTGGATCTTGTATTTCGAAATCGAATGAGTCAATTATATCAGGGTCTAATATAGGATATTTAAGCGGTTCTCTGCAAATTCTGTCAGCAACATATACAAGACATGAATGGGCTTTGTTTTCTGATGCCAGAGGATTATGGTGGTACCTGATGGCTGTACCTATAATTTGTGGTAATTTCCATCTTACAACAAGTTCTCTGCCTAATTCTGTATGAGTGAAACCAAAAAACATTTTTTCAGCCTGTAATATATCTGCACCAAGACTGGTAAGCCTTGTTATTTCTTTTATTGCATCTTTGTTAGCACCTTCCATAACGGCTTTTCCGACATCATGAAGTAATCCCATGACGAAAGCTTCATCAGGATCAACACCACCAAGACTTTTGCTTAACATTTGGCAGGCTACAGCAGTCCTTATGGAATGTTCCCATAACAATTTCCCGCTGTTTGTCATCAACATGGGTTTTAATCCCACGCTAAGCACTATACTTCTGATAGTAGTAAAACCCAAAAGAGCCATAGCTTTATCAATAGTTGTTATTTGGGTAGGAAAACCATAATATGCTGAATTTACAAGCTTTAATAGCTGTGTAGTAATAGCTATGTCTTTAGAAATGATGTTCCCCAGCTGTTTTATGCTTGAATTCGGGTTTTCAATTAAGTTAAGTGATTCCGACACAACCTGTGGCATAGAAGGAATCCCTGTGGTACCATCAATTATTTCTTTTATGGTTTTAGTCATTTTATTTCAAGCCTTGAATCTTGGGGTAAACTTTATTTTTTAATTTAATAACTGGGGATTTAACTGTTATGTTAAGTAAAACTAAACATCTCATGATTCAATAATATTGGTATTATTCTACTTTACCTCAGATTGATAAAAAGACATAAAGATTTTTTTATCTATTACTTAAAATTATTACTCGATTTTATTCTTATATATTACTATTAATATAGTGAAAATGCCAAATTATCAAATAAAAAGTTTAAATTTATTAATAAAAATATTTTTAAATTTTATTAATTTTTTGTCTTATAATAAATTTGATTTTGATTAACGAAGAGTAAAGATGAAATGAAAAAAATATTTTTTTTATTATTAATAATTATATTTTACCCATTATCTGTATTCGCAAAGGATTTACTGCCGGAAGATAATAGCACAAGTATCAGCAGCGGCAAATTTGATATTATCAAGCTAAATATTGAAACGAATAAAAAACTAAAAGATAAACAATTTTTAAAAAACAGCTGGGACTTTGTAAAAGGAGTACCCTCTCAAAATTCTTTAGATCTATTAATGTTCAGTTACCATACCCGAAAAGACAGAGCAGAGATGAATGAATCAAATAAGCTTGTGGGTGTTGATTTAAACGGATATACATTGGGAACTTACAATAACAGTTACCATTCCCAGACATATTATGCTGGAATTACAAGAAAAATATTTGAAAAAGAACTGCCAGCCGGCGTAAATATGGATTTAAACTATAAATTATTGGCAATGCGCGGATATCAGCGTTATGAATTCAATATCGGGGGAATAACCCCTTTGATTGTACCTGTATTAGGCTTTTCAAAAGGTCCCATCGGGATTGATTTTCTTGCAAGCCCCGGGAAAACCGTTACTTTTGCCACAAATTTCAGGATTAATTTGCCAAAAAGTAAGTATTACTAGGCATTAACGTAATCTGGTGAAATAATATTTTTCAAATAAACCCCGTAATCACTGGCTTTGTAATATTCAACCTGTTTTAAAAGCTGCTCTCTGTTGATAAATCCCTTTAAATATGCTATTTCTTCAAGACAGGCAACTTTTACTCCCTGATTTTTTTCGATTGTCTCTATGTAATGCGATGCCTGAAGCAGGGATTCATGAGTTCCAGTATCAAGCCAGGCAAATCCTCTACCAAGCAGTTCCACGTTCAAATCCCCGTTATTAAGGTAAACGTTATTTAAATCAGTAATTTCTATTTCCCCTCTCGGCGAAGGTTTTAACGATTTTGCATATTCAACAACTTTATTATCGTAAAAATATAGACCTGTTACTGCAAAATCAGATTTGGGATTTTCAGGTTTTTCTTCAAGAGAAAAGACTTTTCCTGTTTTATCAAATTCTACAACGCCGAATCTATGTGGATCTTTTACTTTATAGCCAAAAACCGTAGCTCCTTCAGTTCTTTGAGCTGCATTTTTAAGCATGCCGGAAAAGCCCTGACCGTAAAATATATTATCTCCAAGAACAAGTGCGACATTATCATTGCCTATAAAGTCTTCTCCAAGAATAAAGGCCTGCGCAAGTCCGTCAGGAGAAGGCTGAATTTTGTATGAAATAGAAATTCCTATTTGTGAGCCGTCTTTAAGAAGACTTTCAAACATAGGAGTTGCTTCCGGAGTAGAGATGATTAAAACTTCTTTTATTCCTGCAAGCATAAGGACAGAAAGTGGATAATAAATCATTGGTTTATCGTAAACCGGAAGAAGCTGCTTGCATACTGTTTGAGTTACCGGAAAAAGCCGTGTTCCTTTTCCTCCTGCCAGAATTATTCCTTTCATATTTCTTCCTCTTTCAGTTAAATATAATTTATTTTATATATTATCATATTATATATCTTTAAAATTTTCATTAATGCTGATTACTAAAAATTGTTCTGCTATGTACTTAATATCATTTATAAAAATCGGATGATTTAAGTCTTCTAAATTGGTAAGATGCCTTTTTAACAACAAAAATGTCGTTTGTAATTTTTCAAAAGAAACAAGAAAATCTTTGATTTCAAAATCACTCGGTAAAATATTAATAACATGAATTATTGATTGTAAAATGTTTCCCATTTCTTCTAACGAATTAATAAATTCAAATTTCTCCAGGCTCGAACTTAAATCTACTTTTTCTTGTTGAATTAAATGAATTTTATTTAAAAGTTTTTTTGAAAAATCTGTGTTACTGAGAGCCTTTTCAATTTCAAATACTGATCCGAAATGCTTTTTATAAACATGAAACAAATATTTTAATTTATGTTTAAGCTCTTTTAGTGTTTTTGAATATTCTTTTTCTTTTTGTATTCTGTAATATTGATCAATAATAAGCAAAGTGAAAATATTGCTCAAAAACATACCTGTGATCTCTGCCAGAAGGTTCGGGGCATAATCATGAAAAGTAAACCTGGTCATCTGGTATGAAATTAAGGCAACCACCGCCAAAATACATACAGCAAATACTATAAGCCGAAAATTATCTTTAAAAATATTTATTAAGAGTTTAAAAGGTTTTTTTGTTTTTAGCATGTTAATTTTTTCCTGATTTAGAAATTAATTTGTCTTAAAGCTTCATAAACTACTATAGAAACAGAATTTGAGAGATTAAGACTTCTCTGGTTATCTATCATAGGTATTGTCAGACTGTTATCTATGTTGTTGAAAACAATTTCTTCGGGCAATCCTTTAGTTTCACTGCCAAAAACTAAAAAATCTCCTTTTTTATAGGATATTTCGGTATATTTTTTGGAGGCTTTCGTACTTAAAAAATAAAAATTATTATCTGGGAAATTTTCCTGCAATTCAGCAAGTGTTGAAACTGTATTGATGTCTACAGAGTCCCAATAATCAAGACCTGCTCTTTTAACATGCCTGTCAGTTATATGAAAACCCAATTTGCCGACTAAAAAAAGAGAACTTCCCGTACATGCACACAGTCTTGCAATATTTCCAGTGTTTTGCGGAATTTGAGGTTCATATAAAACAATATTAAAAGCGTTTTTATTCATTGTTATTTTAAAAATCTTTTACTTTCAATAATTACGGGGATTCCTCTAGCAACGCAAAAGAACACCGAAATATAAACACTTGCATAAGCAATAAGACTTACAACTGACTTATAAGGGTAATCAGCAGGCACGTGAGCAGCAATCAAAAGAGCAAATGCAACGGCTTTGCAAACAGCATACGTAAATCTGCAAAAATTTGAAGCTACAATAAACTTTCCGATTTTGTTTGTCATCATTGTGGTTGAGCCAAAAGCCGTATATCCCTGTTCAAGGGCAAGACTTCTCAAGCTGTCTGTGATAATTCCTCTTGTCATGACCACTAGAGGAATCCATAAGCCAATCCATCCTAATACAGCAAAGGATATCCAGAAAACATTTTCAACAATTCTGTCGCTTAATATGTCCAGAAGCGCTCCAAATTTTGAACATTCATTGAATTTTCTGGCAATATATCCGTCAAGTCCGTCCATCCAGATTACAATAATAGTTAATCCGAAAGCAGACCAATAAACTTTATCACCTTTAATAAAAAGCATTGCTATAACCACAAATGCCAGAATTGTTCTTAATATTGAAATAAAATTAGCCAATTTCCCGTTTCTCCATTTTTCTTTGTCCTCCTGAACCAGCCTGCTTCAAACAGCAATGTCCAGATATATCATTAATTTTATCTCAAAAAATGGAATTGTCTAATTTGTATATTACTTTGTTAGTTAGACAATTATTGCTAAAGCAATCTTTTTAAGTGTAGACAATAAACCTTTATCAATTATGATTAAATATATGATATGAAAAGGAATAAATGAGTGATTAAAAAAGGATTATTTATAACTTTCGAAGGGGCGGACGGCTCAGGAAAGTCAACTCAACTTAAAATGACTGCCGATTTTCTTCAAAAAAAAGGTTATGAAGTTGTTTCAACGAGAGATCCTGGCGGCACACCTCTTGGTGTAAAGATAAGAGAGATTTTACTTCATCACGAAGGTAAAATTGCTGATAAATGCGAATTATTTCTATATTTAGCTGACAGAGCGCAGCATGTGGATCAAAAAATCATCCCTGCACTTAATGAAGGCAAAGTCGTTTTATGTGACAGATACATAGATTCTTCTGTTGCATATCAAGGTTATGCAAGGGGTTTGGATATAGAAGAAATAATAATGTTGAATAATATAGTCACTAAGTCATATTTGCCTGATTTAACATTTGTTTTTGATGTAAGTACAGATGTTGCTCAAACTCGTGTCGGTACAACAAAAGACAGACTTGAGTCAGAAGCAAAAGAGTTTCATCAGAAAGTAAGGTTCGGATTTCTTGAATTAGCAAAACAATTTCCTGACAGAATCAAGGTAATTGACGCAAATCAGGAAATTGAAAATGTCTATATTGATGTGATTAAGATTTTAGAAAATTATTTATAAAATCTTATTTGTTAAGCTTTTGTGGTAGCTGTGTCCTTTTTTGTAGTTTCTTTTTTTGTAGTTTCTTTTTTCTTGGCAGCTTTTGTATCAGCAGCGGTTGCTTTTGTATCGGCAGCAGTTGTTTTTGCGTCTGAAGCAGCTGTTTTGGTGTTTGTAATATCGAATTTATTTGCTTCTTCTTCTGTTAGATTTTTATTTTGAGCTATTGCTGTTCCGAGTATACCGCCGATGTTGGTGAATTTTCCTGTAGGATCAAGGCAGATACCATCATTATTTCTGAAACCTATTGAAGAATTACCATCTTTGGTATCCATTGTCATATTTGTACCTTTTTGGCTAATTTTTGTTCCGTCTGCCAGTGTTATTGTTTCTCCATCATTTAATTTTTTTCCGTTGATTGATGTTTCTCCATTTACATTGTAATTAATCAAATCATTGCCGTCTTTAATATTTGCGTCTAATATTTTGTTTACGTCATTGCCGGCTAATCCGTATTTTCCGTCTACTTCATATCCGTCGCCTTGAAATACGTTATATGTATCGCCTGTAGTACCGTTATGAGTAAAGTTAATGTCAGTAGTACCGTCGGAACCTTTTGCTTGATAGTGAGGATCGCCCCAGACAGATGTATCGCTGATATTTGTTTCAATATCTGTAGGTCTGCATCCTACGGCATCATGATGTGAACACATAGGAGGTATGGTTGCTTCTTGGTTAGATTCTGCGTAATCGTTTTGTTGTGTAATTGGAGGCCATGCATTTTCTGTATAGCTGTTTGAGCAAGCATTATGATGATTACTTATATTTCCGTAATTACCTTGAAATGTTGGATAATTTTGTTGTGATGAATTAAATTCTCCGTATAATAAAGCTAATCCAAAACTTGAATTACTGAAATCACCTTGAAAGCCTTGTGTTCCGCCAAATCCGTTGAATGCAGAGCCAAATCCGTTATTTGTATTACCGCATCCATTATTTGCAAAACCGAAATTACCTTGGAGAGGCGAATATGATTGTGTTGGGTTGAATCCGCCAAATCCGCCAAATCCGTTATTTGCATTGCCATAGTTGGCTTGATATGGGGAATAACCTTGTTGAGTTGAGCCAAGTCCGCTAAATAATGAAGCTAATCCGCTTAATAATGAATTTTGGTTGCCACCTTGGTTGGCATATTGTTGAGGATAACCTTGAGGATAACCTGGTCTTTGGCAGTTTTGATTATTTCCTAATAAGCTAAGTAACATTGGTAATAGTGAATTAAGAGGTGAAGACATATTTTGGTTTGCATTATTAGCTTGCTGTTGAGGGTGATGAGGATGCTGATGACGTTGATGATGTGGATGTCTGCCTTGTTGTGCTTGCTGAGGTAGACAATTTCCAAAAACAGTGGATTGTTGTTGAAAACCAAACATTCCTGCCTGCGCATAAGCATAACTTTGATAAGAGCCGGAATTGTTAAGGTAGTTTGAATTGTAAAGGTTCTGAATGCTCATTTGTTCTCCTTAATTTTATATAACAAATATTATTTTATTATCTTATATATATATAAAAACAATATATCTAAAATAATTGCTTTTTAAAAAGGAATTTATTAAGATATATTAAGCTAGTTTTTTTATTTCAATATGTAACTATTATGTATATATGTGCTGATTTAATCAGAAAAATGTAAGATAATTCGTAGGTAATCATTATTTTAAAGATAAAATATATGATATTCAGAATTGAGTTATAAAATGAGAAACGACAAACCCGATTTTTTAGCCTGGTTTTTACCGGGACTTGAGATAAAGAGATGGCTGTTTTTAATGTTTAGCGGAACAGTTTTTCTTATTATAGGGATAGCAATTTTGCTTGACCTGCACCCTATTCATCAGTTTATGGAATTTATTAAAACAATAGCAATACAACTTCCAACAAACTATACCGGTGGTTTTGCTATTTTAATCGGTCTTATGATCTATATTTTGGGATGGAAAAGAGTAAACAACACGATAATAAACGCTATAGACCCCAGTGCGCATCTTCTTCAAAATCTTTATCTCAAAAGAAAACTTAATAGAGGACCAAAAATTGTCACAATAGGCGGCGGTACAGGGCTAAATACTATACTAAAAGGCTTAAAACATATAACAGGAAACTTAACAGCCGTTGTTACTGTCGGTGATGACGGTGGAAGTTCTGGCAGATTACGAGAAGAAATGGGCGTTTTGCCTCCCGGTGATATAAGAAACTGCATTGCGGCTCTTGCTAATGAAGAAAATCTCGTTACAGAGTTGTTTCAATATAGATTTGTAAACGGTCATGGCTTAGAAGGACATAGCTTCGGAAATCTTTTTCTGACTGCTTTGTGTGCAATTACCGGCGATATGGTTTCTGCCGTCAAAGAATCTTCAAAAGTTCTTGCGATAAGAGGACGAGTACTGCCTTCTACTCTGGATGATATGAAGCTTTATGCGGAATTGGAAGATGGACGCATAGTCTACGGGGAATCAAATATTCCTGATGCAGGAGGAAAAATAAAAAGGTTAGGAGCTACGCCGGAAAACTTAAAAGCTCTAGATGATGTAATTTATGCTATAGAAGAAGCTGACATTATTATAATGGGGCCGGGCAGCCTTTATACAAGTGTAATCCCTAATCTTTTAATCTCTGAAATAACCGAAGCCGTCTCAAGATCGACTGCCAAGAAAATATATATATGTAATATAATGACCCAACCCGGTGAAACAGACGGATATAGCGTGTATGATCATGTAAAAGCAATTCTTGATCACTCAAAACACGAAAATATTATTGATACTGTGCTCATAAATGACACTTTGCCTGAAAATCTGGCAAATAAGTACAAAGTAGCAAACTCATTTCCTGTTCAATATGATTTAGATAAAGTTAAAGATCTCGGACTAAAAGTATTAATCAGACGATTAACAGAAGAAAATAAAGAAGGTTATGTTCGCCACAGTGCGCAAAGAATTACAAAAATAATTTACAGTTGGTATAAAGGGTCTGATAAAAATTCTGCCGATGAAACTTGTGAATACTATGAAGAGCAAAATGACTAGAGTTTGGCAATATGACTGATATAAAACCTGTTACAGTAAATAAATTATTGAAATACAAGAAATCAGGCAGAAAAATCACTGCATTAACTGCTTATGACTACTCTACAGCAAAAGCACTGGATGAAATCGGAATAGATATTGTACTTGTTGGGGATTCTCTTGCGATGGTTGCATTAGGGCATCCGAATACTCTATCGATAACGATGGAAGAGATGCTGCACCACACAAAAGCTGTTACAAGAGCAGTAAAAACTTCAATGGTTGTTGCTGATATGCCTTTTATGAGTTATCAAGTTGATGAAAAGACAGCTTTATTTAATGCAGGACGTTTTATTAAAGAAGCAGGGGCTAATGCAGTAAAATATGAAGGCGGATCCGAGCATATAATTAATTGTATAAAAAAATCTGTCGAAGCCGGCATTCCGGTACTGGCACATCTGGGCTTTACACCGCAATTTTTGCAGACACTGGGCGGGTTTAAGGTTCAGGGAAAAAATTTTGAAGCAACAAAAAAGATACTCGAGCAGGCAAAAGAAATAGAAAAAGCAGGAGCTTTCGGATTAGTGCTGGAAATGGTTCCTGAAGAATCTGCAAAGTATATAACAGAAAAACTTTCTATCCCAACAATCGGGATTGGAGCAGGCAAATATTGTTCGGGTCAAATTCTTGTAATAGACGATATTTTGGGCAAATATCAAGACTTTACTCCAAAATTTGCCAGAAAATATGCTAATATTTGCGAAATAACAAAAAAAGCTGTTTCTTCATATATAGAAGATGTAATTTCTGAAAAATTCCCCTCAGAACAGGAAGTTTTCAGCCTTGATAAAAAAGAAAGAGATAAACTTGAAAACATCAACTGAAATACTAACAGAAATTAATAGTTTAAGAGAAATTATAAAAGAGTGGAAAAGCCAAAATCTTGTAATAGGCTTTGTTCCAACGATGGGTGCTCTTCATATCGGGCATGAAAGCCTTATAAAAAAAGCGCGCGAGCAATGCGACAGGGTTGTTGTCAGTATTTTTGTTAATCCTATTCAGTTTGGTCCTAACGAAGATTACGACAAATACCCAAGACAAATTGAAGCTGACAAAAAATTATGTTCAAAAAATAATGTGGATTTTATTTTTGCACCGACACCCCAAGAAATTTATCCTGAAGCCGATTTTGAAATGAAAGATTTAACAAAAGTTGTTTCGCCTTCTTCTTATCAGGACAAATTATGCGGAAAATCAAGAATAGGGCATTTTGACGGTGTAACAACTATAGTTCTAAAACTTTTTAACATTGTTCAGTCTGACAAAGCTTATTTCGGACAAAAAGACGCTCAACAGCTCATAATTATCAAAAAAATTGTCAGAGATTTAAATATTCCGATTGAAATTATTGGTTGTCCTATAATTAGAGACACTGATGGTCTAGCATGCAGCTCAAGAAATGCTTATTTGTCTGATAGTGAGAGAATAACAGCTCTTACTTTGTCGAAAGTTTTAAGAAAAGTTCAAGATGATTACAAGGCAGGAATAACTTCAAGAAAAGAGGTTATTAATAATGCTTTACAATTTCTTAGTTCTGAGGCAGAACTTGAATATTTTGAAATTTTAGATGCAAATAACCTAAAATCGATTGATTTATTGAAAACAAATACCCTTGTTGCTATAGCCGCAAAAGTAGGAACAGTAAGATTAATTGATAATTTATTAATTTAATCTATACATTTATTAAAAAAATTGTTAAACTGAATATTATGTCATCTATAGCTGGGGTTAGATATTGATTAAATTTATTAAAGGTTTATTTAAGTTAATTGAAGGAATTTTATTTATTTTAATTCCTGTTGTTATTTTATATTGGACATTAACACTTGTTAATCTCGATATTGTTAAGCCTTTTGTAGCTATTTTAAGTGAATATATAGATCCTCTTGTAGCTCCATTTAGAAGTTATATTCAATATAGTGTCACGTATGATAATAATTTTACTATTAATTACACTATATTATTTTTCGCAGGAGTTGTTTTAGTCATAGCGTTTATGTTTACTTTAATCGGACATATTTTAAACTTTGTTGATCGAATTGTAGATAAAATGAAATTAAAATTAAAAGAAAAAGAGAAGCTAAGAAAAAAACAGGAAGAAAAACAAAATTTTATAAATGAAATACAAAAAAACAATACTGTTTATGTAATATTAAAATTAGTTAGAAACCAACCAACAGACTCATATCTTATAAAAAAAGAAGATTCTGATTTTTTCTCTAGCGGTCTCGTTGAAGCTTATGAAAATTCACTGCTAAATGCTTATAAAAAGTATTCAGGCAAAACTTATGGAAATGTCGGCGGAATAAATAATCTTAACAGTTATATATTTACAGATATAAATAAATTCATAGCATTTTTACTTTTTTTCAAAGAACGTGTTGAAGAAGTTAATAAAGGTATGCAAGATTTAAATATAAAATTTGACTACAAAATCGCCTGTCATTGCAGTTTCAGTGATGCAAGCACTTCTGTGGATATTGAAATAACTTCTAAAATCCTGAATCTTTGCAATCCGAGAGACATTCTTGTAAGCGAACTTTTGCAAAACAGGCTTACCTTATCGGAAAATAATAATATAAAGCTTTATTCAAGAGGGATTTATTTAATGAACGATAAGCAAATTGATGTTTTTAAATTAAAATTTGATTAAAACTAAAAGCGGGTAATGACTGAAATCAATTACCCGCTTTTTTTATTATTTATTTTTAATTTTGTTATCTAATTCTTCATCAGTTAGTATTTTGCCGTTTCTTGCAGAATCTATTAAGATACTGATTTTTTGTTGCAATAGCGGCTCTTCTTTATCTTTACCTGATTTTTTTAGCCATTCATCGTGAAGTTTCTTAAATTCTTCACCTGACAGTGTTTTCCCTGCTTTACCAATATTAGCTTTATAGTCGACTACATACTTGCTTATAAAATCTCGGTTATAGTCAGTAATTAATCTAGATATTTTTTCTGCGGTTTTTGTAAATAGCCTAACATCATCTTTAATTTCAGTTTTATATAAATCTCGATTCTTGTCAGTTACCTTTGTAAAACCTACATTAGGTCCTAATCCCCAATTTTCAACAGCCTTTTCTATTAATTCTGTAGCATTACTGAGGTCACCAGAAACACCTGCATCATGTCCGCCGCTTTGAAATCTGCTTTCTGCTATGCCGCCTGCATAACTCATTGCAGCAGAAGCAATAACTGAATCAAAGTTTGGCTGACCCATATCTTTACCCGGTTTATAGAAAACAGCTCCCAGAAAATTGCCTCTTTCCTGCTGAGTAATAAATGATATATCCTGTTTAAGTATATGATTAAGAATTATACCGGTGCTTGCATGTCCGCATTCATGTGCAACAGTTACAGTTTTAATTAAGTCAGATTCGTCCGAATGCTTAATAGGACCTGCTTTTACTTGAAGATATCCTTCTATTAAGTCATTATGAGTAATAAATTTATCATTTTCTCTTTTAGTTGCTACCTTTGCTGCCTTGCTTACCATATCAGCTAATTCTGCTCCGCTCAATCCTGCTGATATTATTGCAGCTTCGTTTATTATTTTCTCTTTATCAGCTGCATCTTTAAACGGTGCATTTTTAGTATGTATTTTTAATATTTCAAGCCTGCTATTTGTGTTCCTTGTCGGATTTGGGACTTCAAGAGAATCATCAAATCTTCCCGGACGCAGAATAGCCGGATCAAGAATATCTTTACGGTTTGTAGCACCAATAACGATAACATGTGTTTTGGAGTCTTTATTATATCCGTCCATTTCAGCAAGAAGCGCATTTAATGTATTATCATGCTCTTGAGCTCCTCCACCTTCACCATTACCACGTTTTTTTGCAACAGCGTCAATCTCGTCTATAAAGATAATTGCAGTTTTCTTATCAGAACTTTCAGCAGCTTTTTTGGCTTCTCTGAACAATTCTCTAACCCTTGCAGCTCCTTTTCCAACGTATACTTCTACGAAATCACTGCCTGTGGCGTTAAAGAAAGGCACTCCTGCTTCTCCTGCAAGTGCTCTTGCTAATAATGTCTTTCCTGTGCCCGGACCACCGTAAAATAATGTGCCTTTAGGCGCTTTTGTATTGTGTTTTAAATATTCTTTAGGATTTTTTATATAAGCTAAAATTCCGTCTTTAAGAATTTCTTTTACGTCTGAAGCACCGCCTACATCTGAAAATCTTGTTTTAGGAATTTCTACTTTTTTAAATTGAGAATTTTTGTCAACAAGTGATTCTAAAATACCATAATGTTTTTCGAAAAATCTTGTAACGTCTGAACTATTGACGCTTATTGGGTTATTAGGATTTTTTTGTTTCACTTCATTAACTTTTGCTGAAATTACTAAATCTATTACATTCAAAGCTTTTCCGGGGAACTCTCCGCCAATTTTTTGAGCTGACAAATCAACAGCTTTATCAATAGCATTATCGGATATAGTAACTTTTGTAGGTTCGTATCTTTTTATAATAGTATTTAATATTTTGCCCTGTTTTTTTAGTATTTCTTTTGTTTCAGTTTCTCCGGGAACACTTAAATTCACTGTTCCGAACAATTTAAGGAAATTAATATCCTTTTTAATTGAACTTGATTCTTTTATTTCTTGATAGGAAGAATTATCCATCAATCCAACAATTTGGACATTATCACCTAAAAATTTACCTGAATAAAGAGAATGTGCATCTTTATTTCCAACTGTATATTCTAAATATGTTCTCATATCCTTTATAAGGACAACAGTTTTTGCTTCGGGATCTGGAAGTTTGTTTATTGCAGTTCTTAAAGCAACTTCAGGATCTTTATTTATACGTATCCAGTCTGTTGGACTAAAAATTACTATATTTGTATCAGGTTGAAAGCCTTGTTTTCTATAATTGCCGTTTTTTACATTGCTTGCAAATCTATGAAATGACAACTCCGGTAAAGCAGTTTTATCGTCATAAGTCAAAATTGCATCCTTGTCAGGACCAAGCAATATTGCCAGATCATTTGCATTTTTTTCATAAAATGGTATGTTTAAATATTTTTCTTCATTTTTTCTCGAACCTACTTCAGGTCGATTAAATGATCGTTCTACTCCAAAACTCACAAGATAGTTAGCTTTCAAGTTATGCAAGCTTGGCATTTTTCTGTCAAAAGTCTGGTTATTACAAATAATATTATTATTTAAAACAGATTTAGTTGTTTTGTCATCAGAATTAATTGGCGCTACAAATTGAATTTTGTTTAAATTGTTTATTTTCATCTACCTTGATCCCTCAAATAATACTCGACTATTAAATTTAAAACTGCTCAAAAAAAAAGTTGATAGTTGAATTTAAAATTAATTTTACACAATTAGACTTAAAATCAATAGCATCAATGATTTACGGTATACCAAATTAAATTTAACATATCTTAATATTATAATTTAGGGACTTAATAAAGATTTTACTTCTTCTTCTAAAGTCTGTAATGCGTCTTCAAAAGGGATTTTTTTTATAATTTCGCCTTTTTTGAAAATATAAGATTCTTTTTTTGCGCATGCGATGCCAATATCTGCTGATTTTGCTTCACCCGGCCCGTTAACATGACAGCCCATAACCGCTATTGTTAAAGGTTTGTCTATATTTCTGAATTTTTCTTCCACCTGTTTTGCAAGTTCGATAAGATTAACTTCACATCTTCCGCAGGTTGGACAACTAATTAAATTCAGCCCTTTTTTTCGTATATTAAGTGCTTTTAGAATTTCCCATGCCGCATAAACTTCTTCTACAGGGTCTTCTGTAAGCGAAACCCTGATAGTATCCCCTATGCCTTGATTTAAGAGCACTCCAATGCCGATTGATGATTTTATTAAACCTGTTTTTATAGTTCCTGCCTCGGTTACTCCAAGATGAAGCGGATAATCAACTTTTTTAGATATTTTTTTGTAAGCTTTAATCATTGTAGGCACATCACTTGCTTTTAGGGAGATTTTGATAAGATCAAAATCAAGGTTTTCAAGTATGTTTACGTGTTTTAACGCACTTTTAACCAGATTTTTATGGATTTTATCGTGATTATCACTTAAATTTTTTTCAAGTGAGCCTGCATTTATCCCGATTCTTATAGGAATCTCTCTTTCTTTTGCGGCTTTAACCACTTTTTCAATGTTTTCTTTGTTTCCGATATTTCCCGGATTTAGCCTTAAGGCATCTATATCTTGATTTATAGCCTCCAGTGCAAGCCTGTAGTCAAAATGAATGTCTGCAATAAGTGGGATTTTAATATGTTTTTTTATTTCACCAATGGACTCTGCCGCTTCTTTATTTAATACCGCTACTCTGACAAGTTCACAACCTGCATCAGTAAGCTTGTGGATTTGTTCAATAGTGGCATGCGTGTCTCTAGTGTCGGTTGTACACATAGATTGTATAGAAATAGAGGAATCTCCTCCTATTTCAACATTACCTATTCTGATTTTTTTTGAAACTCTTCTTTTCTTCATTTTTATATCACTACAAGCTTTCTTAACATAAGTTTATCATAACAAAAGTTATAAGAATGACTTCAAAAATTTACTTGATGAAACCCGATCAGAGTTTTTTTGTATTAACTCTCTATTTTTTAAGATTGATTCAGAAGAGTTGATAAGATTTTCGTCATAATAAGGAATTCCCGCATTTGTTTCCAAGAGCCCCTTTTCTTTAGAAGTTAAGAAGTTTTTAAGAAGCTCAATGTTTTTGTATGCAATAGTTCCGGAAGTTTTTTTTCCTACAGGTTCAGTTCTGCCTACAAAAAATCCTGCTTCAATTAGTCCAGCCCTGACAGGAGCTGATGAACTGTAAGTTGTCAAGTTTCCGTTCGGAGATAAAATTCTGAATAATTCATTGAAAAAATCCACTGTCCACAGAACAGGAGCTTTTGAAGGGGTAAAAGGATCGTGAAAAATATAGTCATGTTCGGTGTTGATAAGCTTTATTGCCTTTCTTGCATCTTCCGTAAAAATATTAATAGTCAATAAATCTTTTAAAGGATTAGTTTTAAGCCCTCTACTATTTCTAGACGATATAGTCCGATAATATATATTATGTAATTTCTGTTTTATTTCGACCGCGTCAATACTTTTATAGCAGGACGGTAATATTTCGGTCAAATTAGGGCTGTATTTGAGGACATTATTTGTGTATTCCTCAAGTACAGCGACTACATTTATTTGTTTACTAATTGCATCAAAAAATGCTTTCTCTATAAAATTATTGTCTGTTTGGTTAAATAAAATACATGATAGCGCCAGAACTTTTGGATCGATTTCAAGAGCGTTAATTGTAATTTTACATTCGGGATTAATTTTAAAAATTTCTGAAACCGCAACTTTACTGTTGTAACCTAATCCAAAACAAATATCTAGAATTTTGACTTCATTGTTATGTTTTACAAATTCCAAAATACCGGAAGGCACAGTATATTTATATAAAGCTTCGGTGTAAGCTCCAATTTTGCTGTGATACACGTCATTTATAGTAAAATTATACAGACTGACAGTTCCGTCTTCTGTAGTAATAGGAATGAGTTCAAGCTGCTCAGTTGCTTTTGTTATATCGTTTTTATTTTGACTTTCGCTATGTACGGGAACAAATTCCAAAATACTCACCCCAAATCTTAGATTATTTTATAAATAATAATACCAGATAAAAGTTTATTGATAGTTGCTTAGGCAATAATTGCATTGGCAATAAAATCTTTACAGAATATGTATTTGTTGCATCAATCATTGTTGATGCAATTATTTATCTAGTGAAGTATTTTGACTCCGGCTCCAAAACTTGAATTTTGAATACCGCTATAATTATCTGAAAAGTTTGGATTGTAAAATGAATTATTCCAATTAGTATTTGATCCGTTAATAAACGGCATGGCAAAATTAAGTACCTTTTGGAGTGCTGATGTATTTTGAGTTGAGTTAAATTGGTTGTTGCACGAACTATTGCTACTGAAACTATTTGACATGCTTTGCATAGCAGAGTTCAATGTTGTTTGATATACTGACTGTTGTGGAGATGTATCACTATTTGCGTAAGTCTCAGAGCTGGCTGCTGCTTTAGCTATCCTATCAATCCTGTCACATAGAGCTTCCTGTGGAAATGTTGTTCCCAGTATTTCGTTTTCAAGCCTGTTTACCCTATTATATATATTTTCATTCAGAAATGTACTTCCGAAAGCTTTTCGTTCTAAGCCGCTTACAACAGGATAATCTGTGCAGTCAATATTTTTGACGTTGGATGAAGTATTTGCATTTTGCTTGTTATTTAATTCAATATTTTGTGAAAATACAGGAAGTGAAGCAAAAATCAGCAAACAAAATAATATTGATAATATTTTAATCATAAAAATCTCCCTATTTCACATAAGAATTTGTCTTAATTGAGAATTAGTATAATAATTTAAGTTAAATTAACATTAAGTTTATTGCCCTGAAGAATTAATTTTTTGTTTATAAATTTTTTTTTCAATATTTCACATGAACAGATTAATATTTAAAATTTGCGGGTATATTCATATTAATAATTGATGAATATTAAATCTCTCAGGACTATAATTAATAGACTTTAATATATGGCTGAATAATATGAACAAACAAATATACAAAATAATAATCATTATGTTTTTGCTGGTTTTAGCATTTACAAACAATGTTAGACCTGCAAAAGCCTTTAAAGTCGGATTATATAACGGTGTAAATGAGGTCGTCTTTGGTGGGTCCAAAGGTGGTATGCTTTCTGATGCACAATCAGGCCAAAATCTTATGGCTATTGACCAAATGAAACCTTATAGCCTTTCTAAAAACGGAAATGGCATGATAATTTCCACAGGTGGAAAAAATTTCCAGCTAAATTCTAATGCAGTAACAATAAAACCAAACGGGACTGATGGTCTTGTTTATGCAAAAAAACGCTGGTACAGAGGGAGTTTTCTTGTATATAATACGGGAAATGGTCTGATATTGGTTAATGAAGTAGATCTTGAAAGTTATATTCAGGGAGTTGTCCCTTCAGAAATGCCTGCACGTTGGAATACAGAAGCTTTGAAAGCACAGGCTATAGCGGCAAGAAGCTTTGCTGTTGCAAATATGGGAAAAAGAGCGCGTTATGGCTTTGATGTAAATGATACAACTCAGGATCAGGTTTATAAAGGCGCTTCTGCCGAAACAATTAAAACTAATGAAATTGTAAAAGCGACAAGAGGACAGGTACTTGTTTATGGAAATAAAGTGATACCCGCCTATTATCATGCTAGTTCAGGAGGTCATACATTGCCTTCCGGTGCAGTATGGGGTAAAGACTTACCGTTTATAAGAGCTGTAGAAGCCTATGATGAGGGTATCCCTAAAAATGGACACGGAATAGGCATGTCCCAGAATGGAGCAAATATATTGGCTAATGCAGGTTATAGCGCATACCAGATACTAGGATATTTTTACCAGAACGTAAGACTGTACTCACTTCAGTACTAATAGAGGTCAATTATGAATAAAAAATACGATTTAATTGTAGCAGGTGGTGGTACATCAGGAGTCGCAGCAGCAATTTCAGCCGCAAGAGCAGGTTGCAAAGTTTTAATAATCGAAAAAAACAGTTTTCTGGGAGGTACAGCGACAGCAGCGCTTGTTACTCCTATGATGAAAAATATAACTGACGCAGGCAAAAATCTTACGCAGGGAATTGTTTTAGAAGTATTAGACAGGCTTGCTAAAACAGGTAATAGCGCTAAATTTAATGACGGAAATCCCGGATGGTTTAATCCCGAAATGTTAAAGTGTGTACTGGATGATTTTTGCGATGAAAATAAAGTGGTGACTCTTTTTGATACTGTAGTTATAGGCACTGAAATTGAGAATAATAATATTAAATCAGTCAAATGCTTTAATAAAGGCGGAAAATCAGAATTTGAGGCTAAATATTATGTAGATGCAACAGGTGATGCGGATTTAGCAGCTTTTGCAGGTGTTTCTTTCGAGAGTAAAGAACATCAGACAATGAGTTTAAGATTTATTATGACAAATGTGAACTTAGACGCTTTTTCTCAATGGCTTACGGAATTAGACCCTGACAGCAGTGTTACAGCAATCGATTATCACGATTATGATACTATTTTATTAACGACAGCGCACACGTGGGACAATCTTGGATGGAAATTAAGACCATTTTTTGGATCTGCCGTTAGAGAAGGTCTGCTTAAAGACGAAGATGCAGCTTATTTTCAAGTTTTTTCTATACCCGGGCAAAAAAACAGTATTGCTTTAAACTGTCCGAGAATTTCTGCAAAACATGAACTGGATCCGCTAGACCCTGAAGATCTATCTTATGCGTATAAACAAGGCAGAAAGCAAATTAGAAGAATCGCTGAGTTTTGTAAAAAATACCTGACAGGATTTGAGGAAGCTTATATTAGCCAAATAGCCCCACAGCTTGGAATCAGGGATTCAAGAAGAATAAACGGTTTATATAAATTGACAGAAGATGATATTTTAAGTGCTAAAAAATGCAATAAACCGGTTGCTCAATCAAATTATCCTGTTGATATTCACGCTAAAGAAAAAGGTAAAAATGAACTAAAACACCTTGCGCCTGATCAATATTACGAAATCCCATTAGAATCCCTTATTCCTGAAAAAATAGAGAACCTTTTAGTCGTTGGAAGGTGTATTTCTGCAACTTTTAAAGCGCAGGCTTCTATCAGGATTCAACCAAACTGCTGGTCAATGGGTGAGTATGCAGGAAAATACATTGCTGAAAAGATAAAATCTTAGTTAAATTTATTATTTCAATTTAAATATCTTTTATCAAAAAAAATATATTTCAAAAAAGGTTCTAATCTTTTAAATATTGGCAATTTACTCTGGTAAATATATTCATACCCATTTAAATCACCTTGAGTAATTTTATTTATTTGCGCATCAGCAATATTAGTTAAATCTTCTTCAAGAAAACGAGTAAATTCTTTTTTATTATTAATACCGTTATTTATTTCTATAGGTTCTCCAATTTCAGCAAATATTTCGGGTTTTACATCTCTTAAAAAAGTGTACCTGATGGATACAGGAATTAAGTTGACACCTTTAACCTTGCTGGTTATATAAGTTAATCCGCTTTCGAACTTTATAGGTCTAAAGTCAGGCGGCATGACTCTCCCTTGCGGAAAAATCCATAGCATTGTTTGTTTGTCAGAAAGCAAATTTGAAGCATAATTTATTGATTTTAAAGCTTCCAGAGGTGAATTTTTTTCAACAGAAAAGCCTCCTATTTTTGAAAGTATAGGCAATTTGTACAATTCTTGAATCATTAAATAAAAATTAGCATCAAAAGCTTTTCTGCATATATAATAAGCAACCTGACCGTCATGAAAACAACTGTGATTGCTGTATAAAAGGTTTGCATAATTTGGATTTCCGCGATTATAGTTTTCTTTATTTTTTATCCTCACTGAAGAAAAGTTATGCTCAATCAGCCAATATACCCATGGCTCAATGATTTTTGCCCAATGAGGATTTTTATCGGCAGGGATTTGAGGTTTATCAACCAATTTTGATTTTTCAAGCTTTTTAGTTGCATCCGCAACCGTTGTCTTGTTAACTTTCATGATTACCTTAAAATAATAAAAAATTAATTATACTTTTTTTATTATTTTGAACATAATTTGAATTTTAATCATTACCTTTTTGTATATGATTAATGATAAATTTTTCTATAAAAAAATTTGAATTGGTTATTATTGTGAGTCCAAAAATTAACAGCGAAGGAATTGTTTTCAAGACATAAAGAAATTAAACAATTTTTATGTGGTGGAAATTTATGGACAAGCGGATTTTATGCAAATACAGTTGGACAATAATGATATTTAATTAAAAAAAGCAATTTTGTTTTAATATAATTTGCAACCTTTTCTTTTTAGGCTTGGTAATATATTGTATAGGCCTAAATTTTGGCTACCTAATAAATCATTTAGCACTTATGCTTTAGTACAATTTTTATTTTTGTTTTCTTTCCTGAAAATCAAAACAAATATTAACATAATTCTAATAAATTACTAACAAAGTTTATTTAACTTATTAGTAATAAAGTTAATATTTGTTTTTGTTTGAGATAAATAAAGGGTGTTTAATAAAATTATGTTGATACCTTCTTGTAATAGTTATATAAGTGCTCACATTCATAAAGATACAAAGAGGAAACGAACTTCCGCTACGATTGAAGCTATATGTAATTTGCAAAAAAACAGCTTTGGAGCTGCAAAATTAAATAAATTAGATGTTCAGCCAGGATTTTTAAGAAAAACCTGGCTGAATTTTCTTAAAACGTATGACAGTGTTTTAGAAAAAGAAATAGGACATAATTCATCTAATTTAATCAACTATTCAGGAAAAGCAATAATTTCACCGTTAATGGTATTTGCTATTGCTCCTTTTACAGATGAAAAAAAAGATGCTATAAGAAATTCCGCAATTTTACATCCTGTGCAGGCATTTTTCTCTTTTGTAACTGCTATAACGACAAGTTTTGCAGCAGGAAAAGTGCTGGATCATCAGGCAAAAAAAGGTACTCTTGGTAACTTTGTAGACAAGGAACTCGGAAACTTCTTTAATCCTGCTAAGAAAAACGGAAGTAAAAACTTAAGTAAACTCAAAGGTATTTTTGCATTATTTCTTACTGTACTAACAATACCTTTAGCGGGAATTCTGTTGAATGAAATTCTTCCAAAAATAATTAAAAAAGATAAAGATTTGCCCAAATTAAAACTTAAATCAAAAGATAAACTTTATGCCTAATAAAATTAACAACATTAATAACATACTGAAGCCAGTTTCTATAGCTACTCGAAAACATATTTCCAAAAGAGTTGCTAATGGAATGTATGATGCAAAAATACTATTAGGTGCATCTGTTGCAGTGGATTTTTATTCAAAAGTAGTCGATTATGTCCAATTCGGGAAAAATGAAAAGATAGATAAACAAAACAAAAAATATCTTCAGGCCTATAAATTGACAAATGGCGTAGTAGAGGCACTTGTGCAGATTAGCTCGGGATCAATCCTACTAAATAATAATACGCAGGAATATCTGTTAAAAGTATCAAGAAAAATCACAAATATGCCTCTTAATCCAAGCAAAGTAGTTAAAAATAATTTTAGAATCCTTACAACACTCTTTGGAAGCGTTCTTCTTGCAAAAAGAATTATTACTCCTCTTATTGTTACGCCTTTAACTACTTATGTGAGAAAAAATATGTATAAAGATTAAATATGCCTTTATAATAATCTTAATTAAAAAGGAAAATTAAATGTCAAAACAAAATATTATAATTATTGAAGATGAAGAAGATATTCAAGAATTAATCGAATACAATCTTATAAAAAATGGATATAATACAACTGTTTATTCTTCAGGAGAAGAGGCTTTAGAAAATATTTTTAAAACCTCGCCTGACTTAATTCTTCTTGATCTTATGCTCCCGGGTATTGACGGTATGGAAGTTTGTAAAAGGCTAAAAAATTCCGAAAAAACAAATAAAGTTCCGATAATAATGCTTACGGCTAGAGGCGAAGAAGAAACAATAATAAAAGGTTTTGAATATGGTGTTGATGACTATGTAACAAAACCTTTCAGTCCTAAGATTCTTATTTCCAGAATAAAAGCGGTATTAAGAAGAAAAATTGATGAAAAATATGATAATAATTCAATTATAATGATACACGAATTATCAATTAATCCTGCTAAATATGAGGTTTTGCTGAACAATACACATCTGAAACTTACTAATGGAGAATTTAAGGCTCTTCATTTGCTTGCATCTCAATCCGGTCGTGTTCTAACTCGTTATCAAATTATAGATCAAATAAAAGGCGATGATTATGAAGTTACAGACAGGTCTGTAGATGTTTTAATGGTAGGTTTGCGCAAAAAACTTGATAAATGCGAACATTATATCGAAACTGTAAGAGGCGTCGGATATAGATTTAAGGAATAAGCGGCAGATGTATTGAAAAAGAGCTGCCTATGCCAAGGGTACTGTCTACTTTTGCATAGCCTCCATGGGCCTGACAAATATGTTTAACGATAGCCAAACCTAAGCCAGTGCCTCCCAATTTTCTGCTTCTTGCTTTATCAACTCTGTAAAATCTTTCAAATATCCGTGGCAAATGCTCTTTGGGGATACCGCATCCATTATCTGTAACTTTAATAATAAGTTCGTTGTTTTTTGATAATGCTTCGATTAATACTTTATTTCCTTCAGGACTGTATTTAATTGCATTATCAACCAGATTTACTATGACCTGCTCTATCAGTGAAGAATTAACCGACATCCTGATATCTTCAGGACATGAAAATTCTGTTTCTACTTTTGCTGATTCAGCTTTTATTGAACACAACTGAATTGCGGATTTTATAATATCAATTATTTTACTTTCTTCAGTAACCAGCTCACTTTCTTTTGATTCCTGCTCCAGCCTTGAAAGGCTTAAAAGGTCTTCAATAATGCTATTAAGACGATTTGCCTGATTTAAAATAGTATTAATAAATTGTTCTGCTTTTTCTCTATTTTCCAATGCTCCGTCAATTAATGTTTCTGTATAACCTTTAATTGAGGTAATAGGGGTTCTGAGTTCATGAGAAACATTGGCAATAAAGTCACGCCTTATATTTTCCAGTTTTTTAAGTTTGGTTATGTCATTTAATACTATTAAAGCACCAATGTTTGAGCCTTCAGTGTTTTGAAGAGCCGTACTGTAAGCCTGAATAATACATTCTTTATCCTGAGTGTAGAAAATAATTTCTTCCTGCACATGATATTTTGTAGAAAGAGACTTTGCAATAAATTCGTTCAAGTCGGAATTTTTTATTACTTCTTGTATTTTATGATTTTGAATATCCGACAAATTGCCGCCTATTAACTTTGCAGCTGCCTGATTTAATTTTATAATTCTTTCGTTTATATCTATTGCGATAACACCTTCTTCCAGACTCGCCAGAATAACCTCAAGCTCGTTGCTTTGCTGCGTAATAAGAGTTATTTTACTGTCTAATTGATTTGCCATTTCATTCATCGCTATAGCAAGTTCGCCTATTTCTTTAGTTTTAGGGATGGAAAGTCTGTATTTCAAATCCCCTTTTGCAAATTGCATTGCTCCCAGCCCTAAGTCTTCGAGCGGCTTGCTTATTCGTCCGGCTATAAAAAAGCTTATAAAAACAGCTATAAAAGCTGCAATTAGTCCCTCAGCAAGAATCTTGAGATAAATAACCTTAAGCACTTTATCTATGAATAATAAAGGCAGCGCAACTCTTAAAAATCCTGTTATTTTTTGATTTTCTTTAACAGGTATAGCAACATACATCATGTTTTTTCTTAAAGTATGACTGTATCGCACAGAATCCCCAGTTTGACCGGCAAGTGCTTTAATGATTTCAGGACGGTCTTTGTGATTATCCATCATGGAAGGATTTTCTTCCGAATCAGCAATAACCTTGCCTGAAGGAAGTATTATCGTAACTCTCATTGAAGTTTTTTGGTCAAGGTTCTTGCATAAATTATTTAAATATTCGGCATTTGCAGGAGAAAGGCGTTTGTTTACCTGCTCTTCTATTAAAAAGGCTCTTGTTTTTAAATCGGTTTTAATCTGATCAAAATAAAATTCTTTTAAAATTTTTGAGGTTAAGAAAACACTCATTAAAAGCATGATAATTATAATTATTAAATATGATGGGAAAAATTGCCCGAACAATCGTTTTTTCAATTAGTTATTCCTTTTGGTTTAGTTATGGGTTATTAATTAATGTTATTATACAGATTTTTTAGAAGAATTTTATTGTTTTAGTACAGCTAACTGCATTTTTTCTTTTTAAAAAATAGCAGTCAATCCAAATTTGCATTATTTATAACTTTTAGAGCTTTTGTCGAAAAAAATCTTTTTAAAGCATTTGCTGTTATTCTTTCATGAACCACAGGAATCATTTTATATATCCTTACCCAAACTCATCTAACAAAATGTTAGATAAAAATTATTAGGAATGAATTAGCTTTTGGTTATGAAATAAATAATTTTTAAAAATTACAAATATAGAAATATTCTCAAAGCAAAAGTTTTATTAAAGTTGACTTTTGTCTGCAATTATTTTTCCTAATTGGGTAATATTTCCGGCACCCATTGTAAGAATTATATCGTTTTCCCTGATTTCTTCTTTTACAATTTTTGCAATATCTTCAAGTTCTCCGGAAATATAGAAAGACTCTGTATAAGTTATTTCTTTGCATAAATTTTTTGAGTTTACATCTTTAATAGGTGCTTCTCCAGCAGGATAAACGTCACATAAGTAAACAATATCTGCACCTTTAAACGAATTAGCAAAGTCCTGCCATAAGTTAGCGAGTCTTGTAAATCTGTGAGGCTGAAAAATTGCTATCACTCTGCCATTATTTGAGTTGAATGTAACTTCTTTAGCGGTTTTTAAAGTTGCCTGAACTTCAGTCGGATGATGAGCATAGTCATCAATTATTCTTGCACCGTTAAAAGACCCAACCGTTTGAAATCTTCTTTTCATTCCTGTAAATTCTTCAAGAGAACCGGCGATTTTTTCAAAACTTAATCCGCATTCAATAGCAGCAGCTATAGAAGCCAACGCATTTGAAATATTATGAACTCCCGGAACTCCAAGAGTAATTTCTCCAAGCAATTCACTGTTTTTAAAAATTTTCATCTTCGCATTAGGAACAATTGCAATTGATTCGGCTCTATAAATTGCAATTTTATGCAAGGGATGTTCAGCATTAGTGCTGTATGTAACAGTTTCTTTATGATTAATCCTTTCCAACAAACTCAAATTTCCTGAATCATCGGTATTTATTATTATTTTTGAGTTTTCATCAAGATCATTTACATATCTTTCAAAAGTTTCAAGGATTTGCTCAAAGCCTTTTTCATAATGATCGGCATGGTCAAACTCAAGATTCGTTATAATGCTTATATCAGGAGTATAAAGCTCGATTGATCCATCGCTTTCATCAAGTTCAGAAACAAAATAGTCTCCATTTCCTGCTTTTGAATTTATATCAAAATAAGGCAGTTGGCCTCCTATAGCAAAAGAAGGATCGCAACCGGCTTTTTCGAACAAAAAAGCAGTCATTCCTGAAGTCGTCGTTTTTCCGTGTGTTCCTGTAACGCCTATTGAAAATTGTTTTTTCCTCTCGCCGAATCCTGACATTAAAGCTTCTAGCAACTGTGATCTATGAATAATCGGAATATTTTGTTTTTTTGCCTCTATTAATTCAGAATTATCTGATTTTATAGCAGAACTTACAACTACAAGAGAGCAGTCCTTTATATTTTCGAAACTATGACCAATTTTAACTATGCCTCCGGCATTTTCTATTGATTCTATGTTTGCATTATTTTTTATGTCAGAACCGGAAACTTTATAGCCTGATTCGATTAAAATCTTTGCAAGACCGCTCATTCCGATCCCGCCTATTGCTATAAAATGAATATATCCATCTTCTTTTAATAAATTTTTTCTAAAAAGATTATTTTTTGAAAACTTAATTTTTGTGTTTTCCATTTCATCCTGCCGCATCTATTTTATTTCAAACATCCCACTTCTTTAGCTTTAACTCATATTTTATAATAATCAAAAATTAAAAACCATTATTAATTTATTATTACTTAAGTAACAGGAGTTACGCAAGCATTTTGAGTAATTTAGAGCCCTTGTATTGGGGAAATAACGTAAAAAAGGGAAATAGTTTGATATAAAAAAGGAGTTTAATTATGTTTAAAAGTTATTATGTAAACCAAAATGCACAGTCAACTGGAGAACATGAAGTTCACTGTGAGGAATGTTCTTATTTGCCAGATGTTCTCAATAGACAATATCTAGGAGCTTTCGATAACTGTAGAGATGCGGTTAAAAAAGCAAAAGAATATTATAGCAATGTTGATGGCTGCTATTATTGTTGTAAGCCTTGTCATACCAGATAAAAAACGAATATTCTCAGCAAATTAGGAATTTAGAGAAAAAGGAGTATGTAAAATGGCAAAATGGGCTGATTATCTTATTTCAAAAGTCAGATACGTAGAAACAGCTACTACTAAACACATTGATAGCGTATTTGTTCATCCAGATAATGATGATTCCGTTGGTACAGGTAGCGACTGGAAAAGAACTGACGTAATAACCAAAATTGATAGTGGAAAAACTTTTTGTACTATCACAAAAAATAGTGATGGGAATTGGAATAAAGGTGCAAAAGTTGAAAAAGTATTGATTGATGGAACTTATTATCTAAGAACTGATGCAAATAAAACTAAAAAGGATAATTTAGGCAATTTACTAGAATATTAAATAAAAAAATTCGAATAATGATTACAATTCCTAGTCACCTTGCTAGGAACTGTTTAAGCTTCTAGCTTTGTTAAACGATTAATAGCTTCATGTAGAGCTTTGTTTTTGCTGATTTTATGTTTCTTTGCATATTCTTTTAAACTGATAATATCAGATTCTTCGAGGTCAAAGGTTTCTCTCTTTTTAGAAGTATATTGTTTTTTTCTACCTGCACCTTCTCTTGCTCCACCCCTGCCAAAAGTTTTTTTATAATATTCAATCCCTGAAATTTGCTCAAAGTTTTCTTTACTAATAATTGTTTCATCAGTTTCAACTTTGTCGGCAAGTTTTTTAGTTACAAATCCTTCTGAATCTTTAACATAAACATATTTATTCATAACTTTATCTCCTATGGTTTTAATCTTTTTTGAGCTAGTTTGATGTAATAATTAGGTGCTTTTTGAGAATCCTTCTCGTAAATTAATCCTATTATTATGATTTGGTCGGATTCATACTTGAATAATGAGCGTAAATCTTTAGTCTTAATCTCAAATAGCTTAGGTGCTAAATATCTGGTTTTAACAAATTCGATACCTTTTATACTAATAATATTGTAATCGTCCTGCAAAAGGAGTTGTGGGGCTTTAGAAAGGCTGTTATATTCCTTTTGAACTTCTTTTAATTTATCTACTTTAAATTTCACTATAAAACCCTTTTAGAAAATTACAAGTGTTTATCAATCTAATTTTATTATAATCTATTCTTTGAAAATTACAAGCCTATTTCAAAATTAGATAAATATTCTAAATAAGTTTAAGAATAAGTTATCCAAAGGTCATAAAACCATAAAACTTTAGCCATTTGGCTATAAACTTTGGCCACATGGATGTAACATCATATGTTGGAAGGCTTTGCGGAGAAATGGTTTGATATTTTTATCAGGATTTTGGGAACAAAGTGGGAACAAAGAAATTATACAATTTATAAGTATTATCAATAATCTCGAATTATGACTTTTTATAGGCTTTTAATTCCTTTATTTATCCGAAATGACTATATTTGCACGCTTAAACAAGTACCATTAGGACCAAAAGATACTAAAACCTTTATTAACTTAATATCAGAGTATATTTTCGAAAAGTACAAAGATTATCGTTGAAACTGAGTTATGATAGACGGCTAAAGTTTTTTGTATTAATTAAGGTGTCAGAACTTTAGTTTTTAACTTTATAGGTTATAATAATATTTATAATTCTTGAGGTTATTTTTATGCCAGATAAAAAAATCAATATAGTTATAAATAAACTTAATGAAAAACTTGCCGTTGTATTTAATAATTTCATCGGCACTTATCTTTATGGGTCAATGGCTAAAGGTACTTATACTGAAAATAGTGATGTTGATATAATCATAATTTTCTCAGAAAAATTAAGTTATGAAGAAGAACGCAAATTAGCAGGAATTATCGGATTATTAGAATATGAAAGTGATTTATTTATTGATTATCACCCTTATACCATGAATGATTTAGAGAAAAACCCTATCTTTTTAAGAGAAGTCGTTGAAAAGGGTATTTATTATGAAGCAGCATAAGGATATTCTTATAGCAAATTCTCTATTAAAGTCAAAAGAAGCTCTTGATGATGCCAAGTATGCTTTAGAAGGAGCAAGATTAAATACTGCACAAAACAGAATTTATTATGCTATTTTTTATTCTGTTATGGCTCTTGGGTATTTAAATGATTTTATAACCTCAAAACATAGCCAATTGCTTGGCTGGTTCAATAAAAAATTTATTCATGAAAATAATATATTTGATAACGGAATATTCATAACCTATAAAACCGCTTATGAAAACAGGATGAAAAGCGATTATGAGTTTACTTACAAGCCTGATAAAGATATAGTAAATAAATGTTTTGAAGATGCTCAAGGTTTTATTAATACGATAGAAAATTATATCAAAATTTGTCAAAATTAATTTATAATTTTTAATTATATCTAATTACACCTAATTGTAAGTATTTTCATTGCCAATATCTTGATATTCCTTATAATGGTGAACTAGCACTTTTATCAAAGCATTGTATCCTTCCCAAAATTCTTTGGGAGGTAAACATTCTTCTTCTGAAAATTTTTTAATAAATTTTGGTTCTTGTTTTTTTCTTGGCATATTCTTTTTCCTTAAAATTTGGTGCAGGTTTTTTATAACTTTATAATAATAATCATTTTTTAGACCTAAAAATCTGGTGCATATTTGGTGCAGATATGGTGTATATTTTTGTATTTTAATAAATATTAATCGGATTTAACGAACCTTGCAAAACCTTGGTATGACTAAATACTGCTAATATTTATTAAAACAAGTTAAGGTGCTAAAACCCGCTCATAACCCAAACTTCCCTAAACTTCCCCCTCCGCAAAAAAATGGGATATTACTATACTGCAAAAAATATGCCTGTATGATAGATGTGTTAGGGATAAAGGCGAAAGATAAAAAAATTATCAAGTCCCATTTTACTCCCATTCTAGTCCCATAAATATCCCATTTCGGACATTTTAAGCAGACCGACAAACTAGGGCAAGAGCCGCACCGTTTCATTTAAGCGGCGATTTTTTGCAAGTTACGAATGGGACATTCCTCTATAATGAAAAGCGGTAAATGTTTACCGTTATACGCCATGCCTTAAACCCTTATTTAATAAACCTTTTGAGTAATATTTAAAACCCAGCATGGTAATTTTTCAAAAAAAGCGGTAACAAAACGGTAAAGGCTGGTAAGTATTGGTAAATAATGGAAAGTCATCTCAGACCTTAAAACATGCCCAAAAGGCACACTATACTTGATTTTTGCTTTCGCTTCCGCCTTTTCATTTACCGAATAAACATATAAAATTTATTAGTATTTTTATAGGCTACAAAGTTATCAAGTGGACAACATGTGGACAAAAACAAATAACAAGGGTTTCGCTTAATCGGCGAAACCCTTGTTATGATTGGTTGCGGGGGCTGGATTTGAACCAACGACCTTTGGGTTATGAGCGTATAGAAACCCCTGTTTTGTTTATATATAGTTTGCTCTGATTTACATATATCTTGAAAATAATTTTTGTTGTTGTTTATATATAAATACGTCAGACTCAGTGGAAAAATAGCAAGGTCGGCAAAAGAGCGTTAAGGGTTGTTATATTGTTATAAAAACAAATAAAGCTGTGTAAAGATTTTACTTGAAGTTTTACTATTATTTACAATTTTCAATTAATCTCTTTAGAAGTTTCTTTAAATGTTATAAGTTGAGTTTGCGTTCCAATTCTTTCAAGTACCCTAAAATATCTTCCCAGCTTGGATATTCACCGAAAATCATTCCTTTCATTTTTTCGTAATCATCTTTTAAATATTTAATATTTTCTTCTGTCGGTAATAATTCTAAACTTCCTTGCAAAGCTAAATCATATCTTGCCCAAGCACAAGGATAAAATCTTTTTTTGAATTCAACTACCTGTTCCAATAAATCTATTCTTGATAATGCAGCTTCAAAAAGTTTAGAATTTCCGATTTTGTATAAATCATAGTAATGACGCGAATATCTTTCAGGATTAGCCTTTTCTACTGTTCTAAAATGTTCCTTGTGCAGAATAGTAACCTTTTCCCAAAAGGTGCGTTCCAGAATTATCGTAGGCACTATAATATCAGCAATTTTTATATTTTTATTTATGTTATCAATATAAGGTTTTATAGGATGTTTTTCATTTGGAGTCCAAGCAGCAAGAGGACCTATTTCAAGTTTTATATGCGGCAGCAAGTATAAATCTGAAATACCTTTAGGATATTCTATTTGTAAAGTGTTTTTGTCAAATTCATCTACAGTTATAGCGCAAATGTCGCCAACTAATTTCGAGACTTTATCTTTTAAAGTTGTGGAAATATAATTTTGAGCAGCTTCGTTAATTTCTTCATTTTTCTTATTTTGTTTATTTTTGGATGGCTGTATGACCTCTTTCCCCTTTGTAATAGTGTTCCAGTCCAAAATTAAATCTATATCTTCAGAGAAGCGTTCGATTACTCCAAAGACTTTTGAAAGAGATGTGCCTCCTTTAAAGCAAAGAGTTCTTTGTAATTCAGAATCAGAAAAGAGTCTATTTAACGTCCAACAAACCCAAAAATCTTTTTCAATCATAGCTGCACTAATATTTTTTATAGAGGCTGCTTCAAGAAAAATTGCTTTTCTTTCTGCTGATGCCGCCGCCGCAATTTTTTCTAACATTATTCATTCTCCTTTTTTGCAGCAACTTCAGAAATATAATTATAAACCCATATAGGAGCTTTAACGCTATCCTTTTTGATTTTCTGCCATTCATCATTGCTGAATTTTTCTTTTAGTTTATTTAGAAATTCATGAGTAATATTGCTTTCTCCTGTTGCCTTAATTGCTTGAACAACTGTAGCTGCAATTTTATTCTGCAAAGTAGCTTCTTTTAACGTTGTATGTTTAAATTCTAAAGTTTGCCCGAGTATATCATATTTTTTGCTTGGACCATCCGATAAGTAAATGTAATTTCCCATTATTTGTGTTGATAAATTTAAATAATTTAGAGAAGTTTCTCCTGTTGGCTGAATTCTCCAACCGAACTTGCGCGCCAAAGCATTTGCAACTTGTTCCATATCAGGTGCTACAGTCTTATTTAAAATCTCACTATATAATGGGTAGTCATAAAGTCCGCGCATAATTCTGCGAATTTTATTCTCATTTGTTAAATCTTCAAGAGAGTCATCCACTTCCCAACGCTTAAAATCCTTAATAAAATCATTTGGGGTAAATGCCCAACCCCTGCCCCTTCCATAAATTCGTGAAATTATTAGATTCTTTGCGGTTTTTTTCATATTTACTCCATCTATTTTTCCATAAAAATAACATATTTTTTCTGGAAAATCAATGTGTAAAAATATGTCAAACTAAGTGGAAAAATATACTTTTGAGCACTTGAACTTTGTAACTTAAACTGATTAGTAACAAGATATTATTGAAAAATATTTATAGAATTATTTTTAATTATTGAACGCGGGTAGTGATTTTCAGTTTGTCTTTGCGCTATAAACGGTTTTGACGACTTCCAAACATTAAATTTCTTCCAGATTTTCTATAACTATATTATATTTTTTATCAAGCTTTCCATTTTTCGAAACAACTCTTTTCCCTTTTCCTATATCTATTTTATCTGTTTCTATATATTTAAGCCAGTCGTGGTTTATTTTTTCTGCCATATAAAGAAATAGTCGTTTAACCTTAACAGAATTACATTTTTCCAGAAGCTCCTGCATCAGACCGGGTCGAACATTTACCAACATTTCCATAAGTTGATACGATTCTTTTAAACTGGCTTTATCAGGACAAAGGTATAAAACTTCTAATACTGCTCTTTCAACTGAAGATATTTTTATAGTATTATCACCTGCATTGTAATCAATAATTCCCACATCTTTTTGCAAAAACTCAGTTTTAATAATTTTAAAATTTGAAAAGTATTTCTCAAACCAGACAGGAAGAGTTTCTTTTCTGGTTCCAAACAAAATTTTCTCGTTATTAGTTTTGAGAAAATGACTTATATTTTGATAAGACAAAGCCGTTGTGGCTCCGATATGTATAGAAAGTCCTAATTGTGATTGCAGAGCAAAAAGCCCGCCCTCAAGAGTCACTTTTTCTTCAGAACGAATATATGCACTTTTAGCAATACAAGTAAACCAGTCATATTTTACATATTTTGCCATTAATTGAGAACTGATTCCTTGTTCTGCGAGCCATGCAGTCGTTAAAACAACATTATGAGGTGCTTTTTTTAACAGTTGGTTTATTTTTGCTGAAACATCTATACTCATGGTTTAATTATATCATCTTTTTTAAACCATTCAAGTTTTAATCTTGTTTTAGACCAAAAAACTTTGACCGTTTGGCTATAAACTTTAGCCACATGGATGTGAAAACGTATGTTAAACTGACTTTATATTGATTTTTATAGCTAACACTGATAAAAACAAATCAAGAAAGGGGAAGAGGTTCATTATGGTTGAAATTAAAGGTAAATCAGGTACGAATTACAAACTTCAGGGATATTTTGAGACCCCATCAGAGCTTGAATCATATCAAGGCGTTTATGTTGTTTATGATAAACATAACGGTAATTATAAACCAATTGATATTGGTGAATCGGGAGATATTAAAGCAAGAATTACTAGCCATGATAGAAAACAAGATTGGCATAAAAAAGCAAACGGTGCTATTTGTTATGCTATTAAGTACCTAAAAGGTTGTGATATTCGCATTCGTAAAGAAGTTGAGCAAGATTTAAGGGATAAATTTGAAGATGGAAAGCTTTGCGGGGAAAGATAATTAATTTGAAAGTTCCATAGCCGAATACCCAGCTAAAAAGATATCTTTAGTAACAAGATATTATTGAAAAATATTTATAGAATTATTTTTAATTGTGGTTTTCAGTTTGTCTTTGCGCTATAAACGGTTTTGACTACTTTGGAAAAATAAACATGAAGCTTAGACTAATATCCGATATTCATACTGATATAAACAAAAAGAAAAATTACCAATTTGACTTTGGTGATGATTTTGTCGTTGCTTGCGGAGATATATCAGGAGACCGATTTGCAACAGAAGAATGGATAAAATCTAATATTAAAAACGGCATATTTGTTGAAGGTAATCATTTGGGATACAACCAAGTTACTTTTGATTCAGGTGATACAAAAGAGCATTCAATAAAATATCTAAAAAATAAATTCAAAAAAGGCAATGTTCGTTTTTTAGAAAACAATATACACATTGTTGAAGATGTTGTTTTTATAGGCTGCACTTTATATACAGACTTTTCTTTGTTCGGTAATCCTATTTACTGCTCTAGGATGGCTTGGAAATCAATGAATGATTTTAGATATGTGAATGTCAAAGACAAAGATAGAGTAAGAACATTGTACGTAACTGATACAGTAAAATGGCATAAAAAGAGTGTTAATTTTATAAACAAAACCTGTAAGAGCTATCCTGATAAGAAAATTGTAGTAGTTTCTCATCATGCTCCAAGTATAGACTGCATAAGCGAAGAATACAAAGAAGATAGACTAAGTGCCGCTTTTGCAAGTAATTTAGATTGGATAATGAAAGAAAATGACAATCTGGTTTTATGGTGCCATGGACATGTGCATAGCGATGTAGATTTTACAAAGTACGGAACAAGGGTAGTTTGTTGCCCTTGGGGATATTACAACGAAAATAATAAAGATATTTCAAGTTATGGAGTAATAATTGATACTGATAGCTTGTAATAAAATAGTTAATCCCCGAATTTATATACTTTTCTGACAGGTTTCTTGATATCCCAAATACATTTTAAACCTTTCGGAAAGACAACAAAATCACCGGCTGCGAATTCCACGGTTTCTTCATCTGTTTCAACAACAACTTCCCCTTCAAAGAGATAACAGGATTCTTTATCCGAGTATTCCCAGTTAAATCTTGAAACTTCGCAAGTCCATGAGCCCCAATTATCAAGATTTAAAGATTTTAATTCTTCTTCAGTGAGTTTTTTAACAAGAATTTTTGCCATTATTTTTCTCCGTTTATAAATTTTAATCCTGTAAAAGATTTCCTAAACTGCCGAGAACACTTCCCTGCTCTGTGCTTTTTCCTCCTGCTACTGTAGCAGCTGAATAAAGTCTGTTAGCAAGTCTGCTTAAAGGTAATGATTGAATCCATACTTTTCCGGGTCCTTTTAATGAAGCAAAGAATAATCCTTCACCGCCAAAGAGCATTGATTTTATACCGCTGACCATTTGGATATCATAGTCAACGTCTTTTGTCATAGCAACAATACAGCCTGTATCTACTCTTAAGACTTGACCGGGCTGTAATGTTTTTTCTATAATCGCTCCTCCGGCATGAACGAAAACCAAGCCGTCTCCTTCAAGTTTTTGAAGAACAAAACCTTCTCCCCCAAAGAAACCTGCACCCAATCTTTTAGTGAACTCCATCCCTATAGAAACACCCTTAGCGGCGCAAAGAAACGAATCTTTCTGACAGACGATTTTTCCGTCAAGCAAATTTAAGTCCATTGGAATAATTTTACCGGGATACGGAGCAGAAAAAGAAACGTGCTGTTTTCCTTGTCCGTTATTGGTAAAAACTGTCATAAAAAGAGTTGCGCCCGTAAGAAGTCTTTTGCCTGCACCAAGAAGTTTTCCCATTAATCCTTCTTCTTGACTTGAACCGTCTCCGAAAATTGTATTCATTCCTATCGTTTCCGACATCATTGTCATTGCTCCGGCTTCTGCTATGACGCTTTCTTGAGGGTCAAGTTCTATTTCTATAAGCTGCATATCATCGCCGTAGATTTTATAGTCAATTTCGTGAGCGTTTCTGTTTTGCATTTACGTCTCTCCCGTTGTTTTAAATTCAATATTTATAATAGCAGATATTATTATAAATTTGTCTCCGTAACAAAATAGCCGAATACTTACGTACTCAGCTATTTTTGGTTAAAGTTAAGTCAAAACTATTTTGAAGCTTTTGCAGCAACTTTTACAGGATTGACAATTTCTTTGAATTTCTTACCGGCTGAGAAAGCAGGAACAGTTTTAGCAGCTATTTTAAGTTCTGCGCCTGTTTGAGGGTTTCTACCGGTTCTTGCTGCTCTTTTACGAGCTTCAAATGTACCGAAACCGACTAAAGTAACTTTTTTGCCTTTTGAAACGGTTTTAGTAATCATTTCAACGGTAGCACCGATAATTTCAGCTACTTCTTTTTGTGACATTTTGGTTTTCTTCGCAACTTCTTTTACTAATTCTTCTTTGTTCATGACAAACCTCTCTTATATTGATAACTTGGATATATTACCCTTTAATCAGGATAATTGCAATCATATTTACAGAATTATAATAAAAACAACTGTAATTATATAAGAATAGGCTAATTCCATGAGTTAATATGAAACTTCTTCAAAATTAAGTTGAAAGCCGTGAAATAATCTCTACTGATATTTAAGGTATTATTTTAATAAGCTGATATTAGGTTTTTGGCATTATTTATGAATTTTTTTAAGAATATAAAAAGTTTGCTGGTTTTTGCTTCTCCGATAATTTTTGGTCAACTCGGTCAAATGCTTATCGGAGCAGGGGATGTTTTTGTTGCGGCAAGACACGGAGTAAATACCGTAGCTTCAATCAGCATCGCAAATGCAATAATAACCATTATCTTTATGACAGGCTTTGGACTATTGCTAAGCATATCACCCGTTTTATCAAAAGAAAGAGGTAAAAAGACTGATATTAACAAATTTTTAAATATTACTCTTCTTTATGCTGCTGTTTTATCGGTGATTTTTATGATAATAACTTTAAGCTTAGTGCCGATAATCCCTTATATGGGCTTTGAAAAAGTATTGGTGCCGAATATTCAAGAATATATTTATATTTGCAGTTTCTCATTTCTCGGTGCGTATATTTATCACGCCTTGAAAGAATTCCTGCAATCTTATGAAAAAGTTATGTTTGCCAATACTGTTGCAATAATTGCAGTATTTTTAAATCTTTTGATTGCATGGATACTTGTATTCGGCTGTAAATTTATCCCGTCAATAGGAGTACAGGGACTTGCGATAGCAACACTTGTTGTAAGAAGCTTAATGGGACTTGCTCTTATAGTTTATTGTCATAAGTTTTTCAAAAAAGATTTTTACTTTGATAAACAATACCTCAAAAAAATACTAAACATAGGATACCCGATCTCGTTAAGTCTGCTTCTTGAGCTTTCAGCTTTTAGTTTTGTCACTATACTTGTCGGCAACATAAGCTCTGTTCAAGTTGCGGCGCACAGTATTGTTTTTACATTCGCATCAATTACATTTATGGTTCCGCTTGCTGTATCAAACGCACTTGGTGTAAGGATCGGATATGCCTACGGTGCTAAGAATTATCAGGATATAAAAGACAATTTAATTGCGGCACTAAGTCTGTCCTTATCGGTTATGAGTATTTTTGCTTTAATGTTTTTAGTCTTTCCGCAAGGCTTAATGTCTATATTTTCGACTGACAAAAACATCATACTGACCGGCTCGGGATTATTATTTATAGCAGCTTTATTTCAAATATTTGATGGAACTCAGATAACTCTGTCGGGAGCGTTAAGAGGTCTTGGAAGTACTAAACCAATTCTATTTACCATGATGTTCGGTTACTGGGCAGTCGGATTGCCGTTAGGAATTTATCTTGCATTTGTTAAACACCTTAAAATATACGGGCTCTGGATAGGACTTGCTGTTGCTCTTTTTACCTGCTCGCTTATTTTCAGCGCAGTCTTAATCAAAAAGCTTAAAAAATGCTTTGCTGATTTAAAATAAAATACAAAGATATAGTTGATGATTGGGATTTGTTTTACAACGGTATTTCAAATTATAGTTTAATAGCAAAAAATGAAGACAGCGGGCTTGAAATATTAAACGATGCTCTTTATAATGAATTTGTAAAGGATATAAGTAAATGACTCAAACATTATCAGATGAAATAACAAAAATCGGAAACAGAGCGGTTAAAAAAGCTCAGGAGCATAACCGTTTAAACGGGTTGCCGAATGTCTATTCAGTCAACGGCAAAATAGTTTACGAACTTCCTAACGGTGATATTGTAAACGAATACGATTTTTCAAAACATAAAAAAATCGGGTAAGACGAATCACTGTAAAGTCAAAAATCTTACGGCACGATTTCCTTAAAATCCAAAGTATTGAAAAATTCTCTAATTTTTTAACGAGTCATAAAAGTTTATAACTTCATCATTCACAAAGACTCTACCGGGATTAAAAGACCTTAAATATAAGCTGTCAAGTGATTTTACTCTTGAATTTTGGATTAATATGCAAACTCAATATGATTTAGCACAAGCAAGAAAAACAACGAATGTTGATAATATAAAGGCAATGTACGGTTAAAATAATGAAATCTGTATTTAGAAAAATGTTATATTTTCCAGAAAAAGTTTTCCGATTTATGGAAAGGCTTTTTGTTTGGATTCCTGTTTTATGGAGGGATGAAGATTGGGATTTCGAGTATTTACTTGAAATTGTTAGATTTAAATTAAACAGAATGTCGAAAAATATTGACAAATATAGTTATCATCTCCACAAAGACAGAGATGTAAAGAAAATAAAAGAAGTTCTCTCTCATATTGATCATTATAAAAATATTGAAAAATATGCCGGTGATTATGTGACAGAGGAAGAAACCAATTTACCTATACAAGATTGGTTAAATCGAAAACTTACTTCAAAACAAACTTATATTCTAAAAAGAAATGTAGAATTAGAAAAATGGCACTGGCAAGAAATTTGGCGGAAAATTTCCAAGAATGGTCAGTGTTGGTGGAGTTAATGCAAGTTACAATCAGGAGTATTGCAGCTTAAAGATTCAGCTTGAACAAGATGCAAAAATTCACAAATGCGGTTTGTCAGATCTGAATTTATAGCTTGAGTTTTCTGAAAATTTCGATTGGTAAAGAGATTATGATCTATTACAAAGAGCCGGTTTACAGACCGCCTTCAGAAGCAAATTCCCTGCTTATTCAAGCAACAGAGGGATGTACTCATAAATGTACTTTTTGTATCGGAAATGAGGGAAAGAAATTTCTTATCCGAAACATTGAAGAGATAAAGCAGGATATAAATACTGCAAAAATGCAGTATGGAGATAATGTCAGAAAAATGTTTCTCCTTGATGGCAATGCTTTTGTGATGAAGACGGATTTACTTATAGAAATAGCAAAACATAGTTATAACACTCATTCTCGATTAACAAGAATCGGAGCTTATGCTCATGCACAGGATATCTTGTCCAAAAGTGATGAGGAATTAAAGGCTATTTCTGATGCAGGTATAAAAATTCTGTATCTTGGTATAGAAACAGGAGATGATGAACTTTTAAAGAAGATTAACAAAGGCGTAACTTCTGCTGAAATAACAGAGGCTTGTCATAAACTCTACAAAGCAGGAATAACTCTTTCAGCAACTATTATTTTAGGATTAGCCGGTAATGATAAAGAAAAAAGCATTCAACATGCAATAAAGACCGCTGAGTTAATAAACAGAATAAAACCGGAACCTGCTGTGCCTTGGTATGTTTCGGCATTAACCTTGATGATTCCTCCAAAGACTCATCTCTATGAGCAAAAAAGAAATGGCGAGTTTCTGCCTATGAGTAATATTGAAATTCTTCACGAGTTAAAGATTTTTCTTGAGCATCTTGATAATGACCTTGAAAAATGTATCTTCAGGTCAAATCACGCTTCAAATTATTTGCCGTTAGAGTCAAATAATCTGGCAAAAAACAAACAGAAGCTTATTGAAAGTATTGATTATGCGCTTAAGCATCCTGATATATTGAAACTTGAATTTTCAAGAGGATTATAACTTAATCTTGAGCCTTTCAGAAAGTCGTAATTATTTTTATTTAATATTTAACAGGTTTAATTGAACCGAACTTTGCTGCTTTAGAGCGTCAGAATCGATTCTTTTCTTTGCCATATTATTTAAAACGTTGTCTTGTCTTATAGGCAAAGCTGTCGGGAATCTTACAGAAATCATATCTTTGGGAACAGAATAAGTTTTAGAAATATATTTTCCGTATTTATCCGTTTTTGTTAATTTGTATAATTTCGGGAATTCTTCACAATACTTATCCAGCTTTGTTATTAAAGTTTTATTATATGTATAGATGCTTGCTTCTTTATCTTCTTCATTGAAATTAAAGGTTGTGACTCGCTCGTAGCTTGATAAGCTAAAACTGTTTTCTCTCGCTTTAACATCCTGTTGCGTGAATCCGATTGTCTGCTTTTTTATTCTTGCCATTTTTTTAACTTCTCACAACTTTTTATTTGTGTTCTAAGGTTTGATTTTAAACAAATATTGTCCACAATGGCAAGATATTTTTTATTTGAACATGAAAAAAAACATAAATGTGCAGAGTATGCCTACACTCTTATAAAAGGATCTTCTCGTTTATAATAATTTAATAATAAATTGTAATTGTTTTTGTTAGTATAAATATAAAAATGAAAGTCTTTATATAAATTTTAATAACAACAACAAGGATTTACTAATAGTGAAAGAAATAAACTTAAACTCAGAGAATGATATTGAAGAATTAAAAACAACTCTATTTAAAGGTTTTCAATCAGCCAATATAAATTTCTTATTTGGTGCAGGTTTGTCAACTCCTGCGATAAACGTCTTAGGTGACATTGAAAACATTATTAACAAAATAGAAGAACAAGATTTTGTAAATTTATCAAAACATGTTCTATTTTCATTTTTGAAAGAAATATTTCACATAAATAAAATGTTGTTCCATTCCCTTGATAACGGGGATATTATGGTTACAAAAAACAATTATACTAAATTTATGAAACTCTTGAACAAAGCTCTCATTAATAGAAAAAATGCCATTACAAAACCTTCTGCAAATATTTTTACAACTAATTATGACTTATTTATGGAAGATGCTTGTGAGCAACTAGGTTCATTTTTTCACTATAATGATGGTTTTAGAAATAAAAATAAACTTTTTTTAAATAGTGTTTTCGAGGTTTCTGAATTTAATAAATCAATAAATTATTGTGGTTGTTTATATGAGCATAAAACAACACTACCAAGTGTTAATCTTGTAAAACTGCATGGTTCAGTGCATTGGCTTATTAAAGACTCTTTTATTGTACTTGATAGAACTATTAAGTTAGTAGACAATTTTGCCTCTATAAACATTGCGGATAAAGAAAAAGAAATATCTTCAATAATAAAACAAGGGATTTCAAAACCTATTAAAAATGATTTTGAACTAAACACTCAAATAAATGATTTATTGAAAAAAATTGCAATTGTTATTCCTTCAAAGAATAAGTTTGAGACAACTGTTATGAATCAAGTGTATTATAGTCTTTTAAGGTTTTTAGCTAATGAATTAGATAGAGAAAATTCAATGCTTATTTCATTAGGATTCTCTTTTAATGATGAACACATAAAAGAACTCGTTCAAAAAGCTTTAAAAACTAATCCAACCTTGCAATTATTTATCTTTGCTTACGACATAAATCAGCTAGATACATATAGAGAGCGGTTTAACTCTTACAATAATGTAACTGTTATTTATAATGATAAAGATAAATTGAATTTCGAAGCCTTCAATTTGCTTTTCGGTGAATTAATTAAAGGTTTACCACAATATGCCAGAAACTAATTTAAACATTTTAATAAGAGACTCCGTATTAAAAGTTGGTGAAGTATCAGAAGTAAGTGGACAAAAAGTATTAATTAAAGTTGATAAGTCCAAAAATTCATCTGATTTATTTTTCAATGGGGAAATAGTAAAAAATATTTCAGTTGGAAGTTTTATTCAAGTTAGAAAAGGTTATGTAACTATAACTATTGGGAAAACGCCAAATGAAGGAATGGATATAAATATTAGTGTTGATAAATTATTCAGCAGTCATATTGCTATATTTGGAAATACAGGAAGCGGTAAATCTAATACTTTAGCTAAATTATATAGTTCTTTGTTCAATCATCCACAGATTAATTGCAATGAAAAGTTTAAAGACAATTGTAAATATTTATTGTTTGATTTTAATGGTGAATATTCTTCAAATGACTGTATTTGTTGCAATAAAAAAGTTTATAAGTTATCCACATATAAACTTGAGGGTGGAGATAAAATAAAATTGCCTGTAAATACTATTTTAGATAATAGTTTCTTTTCTATAATTGCTGAAGCTACAGATAAAACACAAAAGCCGTTTATTAAAAGGTCTTTAGACTTTTACATAAGAATAAAAGATTCAGACAATCCAGAAGAATATATGAAAAATATTATAAGAAAGCGTATTAACGCTATTTTAACAATGGCAGATAAAGAAAAAGCTGTGTTGTTAATTGATTATTTGAGAAATATACTTCCAAAAGATTATGACGAGGATAATATCATAGATATTGACTGTGATATTGATTGGAATAACAAGAATTCAGAATATGTATTTAAACCTACAAATAGCTATTTAAGAACAAATCCTGATAAAATTCCAAATACTATAATTTATAAAAGAGTTGATAACTTTAAAATTAAAGAAAATTTATTGGATATGATTATAAGCGTTTTATATTTGCAACTTATTGGAGATGTTTTAAGTAATAGGTCTGTAAATGAACATATTGCACCAGTTATAAACAGATTACAATCAAGAAAAAAAGATATTGATAAAATATTTGAATTTATTGATTCATCTGATATTTGGTTAAATCAAAACATTATTGTTGTTGATTTAAAAAATGTAAATATAGGAATGAAAAAAATAGTTCCTCTAATAATATCTAAATTTTTATATGAAGAACAAAAAAAATATACTAATAAAATTCTTAATATAATAATTGATGAAGCGCATAATATATTATCTAAAGACTCTTCTAGGGAATCTGAGACATGGAAAGATTATCGGTTGGAAACTTTTGAAGAAATTATAAAAGAAGGTAGAAAATTTGGGGTTTTTATTACTATCTCCAGTCAAAGACCGTCTGATATATCTTCAACAATAATATCTCAAGCTCATAATTATTTTATACATAGATTAGTAAATCAAAATGATTTAAAATCTATTGAAACTTCAATATCCTATATAGATAGGATAACAGCTGATTCAATACCCACATTGCCAGTCGGAACGTGCATTTTTAACGGTATTTCAACACAAATGCCAATTTCTCTTGCAGTTGATAAACTAGATAATATTAAATCACCTAATAGCGGAACTATTAATATTTCTCAAGTAATTTTTTAATACCATTTATAAGAGACCCACTTAAGACCAATGCACAAGCAGCTAATTTTTAAGAATTTGGAGTAATTTGCAATAA